>JARROG010000121.1:0-5693 GCA_037384185.1 Anaerolineales bacterium
ACCAGGCTGAGATGATTGGATGGAAAAGTCGCAAAACTATCGATAAAGTCCTTATTCTTCAGGTAGTAATCCTTGAAAAACTCCAGGACGCCAACGGACCAATCCAGCATTTTCTCGATATTCAGGGGATCAGGACCGTTCAGGAAAGACTCCTTATCCTCCGGGCTGAGGTGCTTGTTGATCCCACCTGGAATCGCGCCTGTCCCATGGATCTTCTTCCCTGCCGTTGCCCGGATAATTTCCTGCCCGTATTTTCGCATCATCACGCCCTGCACAGCCAGGTCCTTGTGTTCCAGCGCCACGCCGATCACGTTTCTGATTGCTGGATCCGCATCAATTCCAAAGAGCAGATCGGGAGAGACCAGGTGGAAGAAATGCAGGGCATGAGACTGAAAGATCTGCCCATAATGCATCAACCGTCTCATCTTTTCCCCCGTGGGAGTCAAGCCCTCTCCGGTTCCGGCACCGACAATGACATCCAGCGCCTTGGCGGCAGCCAGGTGGTGGCTGACAGGACAGATACCACACAATCTTTGCACCAACACAGGTGCTTCCCAGTAAGGTCTTCCCTGCACAAAACGCTCAAAGCCTCTAAACTCCACAATATGAAACCTGGATTGCGCTACTTGATTTTTATCATCAAGGTGAATGGTTACCTTCCCGTGGCCTTCCACCCTGGTGACCGGTTCAATAGTGATTTTCTGTGACATGTCTCTATCCTTTTCAGTCAAATTTGACTACTTCATAAGGCAAGCTCAGCTCATCGCCGGTGACTAAAGCAACGAGGGCATTCCAGATCAGATCTGCCCGGGGCGGACAACCCGGAAGATAATAATCAATCTTGACGATCTCATGGCATGGATAGACCCTATCCAGGATCATCGGCAGTTCATCATCATTGGGCAGGATGTTCTCAGTGTTCAATCCCACTGTGGGGCCATTCAGGTACGCTTCCTCAATACATTCTTTGACAGGGATCCCGTTCCTGAGCGCAGGTAGGCCTCCCATTATGGCGCACTCCCCGACAGAGACGAGGATCTTGCAGTTCTTCCTGAACTCCTTTAATACCTCGACATTCTCGCTGTTGCAGGCTCCACCTTCGATCAAACCGATATCGCAGGGTTTGGTGAAGGTTTTTATATCGTCAATTGGAGATTTATTGAATTCGACCAAACTGATCAATTCTAGGATCCTTTCGTCAATATCCAGTAAGGACATGTGACAGCCAAAGCATCCTGCAAGAGAGGTTGTTGCGATAACTGGTTTACTCATGGTCTTCTGTCCTAGTTTAAATTATTTATCTTCAATATCGCTGCCAATGGGAACTTTATCAAATTTACGCTCACCGATCGGCACAATATAACCCTGTTCTTTCTTGAGAATGGCACCTACCGGGCAGATCTCCATGGCTTCCTGAGCCTCTGATTCTGTCAGCTGGGAAGCCAATTCATCATCCATGACCACCTGCAGGTGTTCACCACCCCGCCCCTGGAAAGCAAAGACATTCTTTCCATCTTTGGTGACGGTCCGGATGCAGCGCTTGCAGAGAATGCAGCGATTGCGGTCATGAAAAATATGGTCCGGGCTGGCGTCCACACCCTTGATCGGGTACTCATACTGAAATCTCGGTACCATCATTTGATAGCGATAGGCAAGCGCCTGCAATTCACAGTTGCCGCTCTTCTCGCAGGAAGGGCAAAAATGGTTTCCGGAAACAAACAGGACCTCGACGATCGTCTTACGCATATCGCTGAGTTCCGGAGTATCATTTTCGACCTTCATACCGTCAGCAACAGGTGTGGTACATGCCGTCATATTGCGCCCGTTGACTTTGACGTTGCAGATCCTGCAGGAACCTGCTGGCTCAACTCCTTCCACATGGCACAGGGAAGGGATGAACACGCCGTTCGCAGTGGCGGCATCAAGCAGTGACTGACCGGGGTCGCCAAAACATTCCTTTCCATCAATTTCAAATTTAATTTTTCCAGTGGTATTCATAGCAATTCTTCTTTATCCCTTGAGATACTAATGAGCGTGGATCTTCGGTTCTCGGCCAACCACCTCGCAAGACTCAGCGACAGCTTGATCCATGTTGAACGTGGAGAGATACTCTTCGTCTGTCTGGATGAGACCCTTATAGAGGCCTTTGAAGTTATCCAGGGTGGTAATAATCGGATTGGCAGCTGTCTGACCCAGACCGCAGCGATTGACTGCTTTACCCAGTAGTGACCAGGAATACAGCTCATCCAGATCGATCCTGGTCCCATCTCCCTCCAGGATCTTGAGCAGTTTATTCCTCAAGATCACATTCATGTTGCGGCAAGGACCGCAGGAGCCGCAGGATTCCTCAATGAAAAAATTCATGAAATTAACCACATAATCCCGCAGCAGATCGCGTTCTTGACCAATGATAATGAAAGAACCGCCGGTAGCAAGATCTTCAAAGGCGACTGTCCGGGTGAATTGGGATGGATCGATACAAGTACCGGATGGTCCACCTACCTGAACTGCTTGAACGGAGGAAGCGCCTGCCAACTTGAGAAGATCCTTGACACTCATACCCCATTCCACTTCATAGACTCCGGGCTTCTCACAATCCCCCGAAATGCTCAATAGTTTTGTTCCGGCTGACTCATTGGTTCCCAGCGACTTGAACCAATCTGCCCCTTTGAGAATGATTTTGACTACGCTGCAAAGCGTTTCGACATTGTTCACTACTGTGGGTTTATCCAGGTAGCCTTTTTCAACCGGAAACGGTGGTCGATTCCTGGGCTCACCGCGTTTTCCTTCCAGGGATTCGATCAACCCTGATTCCTCTCCGCAGACGTAAGCTCCAGCCCCCAGCTGGATCCGGATATCAAAATCAAATCCGGAACCGGCGATATCAGCCCCAAGCAGACCATCATCCCTCATTTCCTCGAGTACCTTTTCAAGATATTCTTTCATGTAGCGGTACTCGTAGCGTAGATAAAGAATACCCTCGCTGGCATCGATTGCGTAGCCGGCGATGGCCATCCCTTCGAAGAGCAATTTTGGCAGTCGGGTGAGAATGACCCTTTCCTTGAACGTACCAGGCTCACCTTCGTCTGCGTTGCAGACCAGATAAACTTCATCGCCGCCCGATTTTCTACAAAACTCCCATTTCAATCCAGCAGGAAATCCAGCTCCACCACGACCTCGCAGATTTGAGTCTTTAACCTCTGTGATAATCTCTTCCGGGCTACGGGATACTACATCCCGGAGCGCGTCACCGACCTGATAATCAGAGAAGAGTACCGGCCCTTCAAGACGAACGTTATCCTTAACCATTGTGCGCAACTCAGCCGGCCCGCTTACCTCGTCCCCGATCTGCTCAACCAGATCTGGTATATTGGCTCCTTTCTTAAATCCCGCAACTAGCTTTTTGACTTTGGCAGGGGTCAGCTCCGTAAAAACTGCACCATTGATGATCGCCGCCGGTTCCTGGTCATTCATCCCAATATCAGCAGTATCCCAAAGACCGATCAGACCGTCCTCGCTAACACTGTTGAACTGGATACCAACCTCTTTCTCAAACGCCTCTTTGACTTCTGGGCGACCTTGCGCATTAGCTACTGCGCTGTCGTTTAGGTAGACAGCATACTTTCCAGCGGGTTCCTGGGTGAAGAAGTGATAGAAGCTCAGGGTTTGTTTGACATCCACAGTAGAGATGCCCAGCTGATCCGCGAGGATCTCCACTGCTTGATCCGGGATATAGCTGTATTGGTCCTGAATTTCAAGCAGGATATCCATCAATCTGCCCTGATCAGCGCCATATTTCTTTAGTACCTTCTGGATTTTCTCTTTCATAGATAGACACCTTTGCGGGACTTTAAACCCATGCTAAATGAACTGAATTTCAGTAACAGCGCACCGATAGACCACAAATAAGAAAGAGAAACGAATAAAAGATTGAGAACTATTTCACATTATACAGCATTATCGTTACATTTTTCACATTTCCTCCATCGGTCAGATAGCGGATTAGGTCCAATGTGATTTTTTACGTAAAGGAATATTATTTACTTCTTAATATGTAAGGGTTAGGTTCAATGAGTGAACCCGCTGGATGGAATTGGTGATAACCGAGATTAACCACCAGATCAGAATCTTGGGGCTAGATTCAAAAAACCCGGAATCGCAATAAATTCCGGGCTTTCATCAATACTCAAAGATCCAGCTCTAAATCACCAGTGGGGCGCTGTAATCAGCTGCATTTGAAGTGCTTATCTGGCCCCAGATTTAAGACCACCCAAGTGGGTATCTGTCTCTAATCTCCAGATTTCAGGTTTTTCTTCATGGGTTGAATCGGGATTCCGTAGCCTTCAAAACTCCATCCCCGGCGAATACCCGTTGACTTCTTATATCCCATTCTCAAGTAAAACGGCACAGCGTAGAGTGAAGACGCAACCCTGATCACCTGGCTGCCCTGGGACCGGACAACTGACTCAAAATATTCCACTAAAGCCCTGCCAATCCCCTGCCGCTGGAACTGCTTGGCTACAAAAAGCGAACCCAAACGGTTCAGCCGGCCCCGCAGCACACCTGCAATCCGGCCATCAGCCTCTGCGACGAAAACCAATTCAGACAGGATCACTGCATGGATATCTTCCAATCGTCCAGGATCCTGCTGGCCGGCAAATGCAAAAGGGCCGAGGTAAGACGGCAGATCTTCTGGTGCCAGGAAATCCAGATTAAATTCGCTGTAAGTATCCTTGATCAGTAAACCGACATCCTGAGCATCGCTCTTGGTGTAATCTCTGATATCAATCATAGTCAAAACGTTCAGCCAGCTAACCTCCTGGAGATAGGCCGGGCGGGAGGTGTTTACCTGGACATTTCATTATCTGGATTGCTGTAGCCAGAAAATAGATACAGCAGACCCGGGAAGACAATCAGCAGGAATGTGACACCGCGCGGGAAGCTCCCAGAAAAAGCCAGGTCCAGGATATAAAAAGCTGCCATACCCCCGACAACCAGCCAGCCGCCCAGCTTCTCCCGCAGCCAGCCCAGGATCAGGCCCAGAAAAGCTGTGAAAAAAGCCGCCATCATCAGCTGTTCTCTCAAAGTCAGGACCCTCAACGGGCCCAACCCGCCAGCGGCTGCCTCTCCGATGAATATCAGCAGGATCAAGGCTGCCAGCAGGGAGGCCAGGATACGGGAGGTCCAAAATACAAATTGCCTAAGTTTGTCGCTCATCTCGCCTCTGTTTTCAACCACTTTGCTGAATTTACAGATCAAAAAATTGTTCAACGGCTGACCGATGTGCTTGAAATCACATCGCTAAAGCTCTTCCTTTGCGAGCCTTGCCGTTGAAGATTATTTTTCTCTAACTATTACCTTCTTATTATTGTAGCTCAAAAGAGATTCTGCTTTGTACCTCTTCCAAGCAAACTCCCTATGTATCTACTTCAGTTTTGAAACTAGGAATATAACCCTAAAGATTACCGAAGGTTTATCGATCCATAACAGAAGACTTTACAGATATTATTAATTCAGATATCCAGGTAGACACCTCAACACCTCCAACTCTTCTGGTATTCATTAGGCAATATAATTCTCACTTTATACTTCAACATTTCAACAAAACTCAACCTGAATAATATTGAATCCTATTTTTGAATGTCTGATAAAGGCCTTGGCCTTATTAATCAGATTGACTCACAAAAAACGGC
>JARROG010000122.1:0-5671 GCA_037384185.1 Anaerolineales bacterium
CATTTACTCCCCGTATTCCAGATATAAACATCAAATCCATCGTTAAGATCAGCCATCCCAGGGTGACTACAATCCAGGCGGAGAGCTCCAATTTTCCTTTTCTCAAAAATAAGTAGGAAACTAACATTGCCAGGGATCCAACAACACCCTGAACCAAGATTTCAACGTGTTCTGGTGTTAACCAGGCGGAAATGATCAAGATCGCTATGATCATTACCCCAGCCGCCAACTGCGTCACCGCCAGAATATTTGCGCGCCGCTGCTGCTCTTCTTCCTGATAATTAGGTACTAAAGCATGAAATCGCATAGTAAAAAAAGCCAGGTGATATGCCTGGTTGTCCTATTTCGCTGACTTTACTTTACTTGAGAACGCACCTGATCAGCTTAACAGGTTTGTTATATTTCTTTTCGCTTCCCTCGGAACGGCTTACAAACTGCTTAAAATACGGCCATTTTCGTTCCCAGTGCTTATTATCCAGCAGTACTGGTGATGTTTTCGACTCGGAATCTATCAATTATGGGCAGGGCAATAGACAATTTCTAAGGCAACGGATAGCTCAATCTAAACCCCCCTTGGAGAATTATCCGCCATTTGTCCTACTGGAATGCAAGCTCACCAGGTTCTACTAAATGGACGCCAGCCGATTCCAGTTCCCTTTCGACCTTCTCTATCACAGCGGGAGCTTCCTGGTTGTAATTACTGTGCCCTCCCTTGATGAGGAAAACCTGGAATCCCTGCTTCACACCTGCCAGCGAGGTAGTCCGGATATCGGCCTGACTGACCAGCCCTGTGATCAGCACATTCTTTATATTACGGGCCTCAATAATGCTCCGCAAGGATGGTTCCTGGAAGGCATTTCCTTCCGTTTTGTGGACGGAGTAATCATCTGGTCCAGGCTTGAGCGCAGGATGTAGCTTCCAGCCATTGGTCCCTTCTTTAAGGATGGAGTCGTTGGCATGCTGAACATAGGCGACTGGTATGCCGTAGAGATGGGCTCTTTCGACCAGGGAATTGATCAAATCCAGCATCTTCGAATCCTGGAATACCGGGTGCGGCCGGGTGAACAGGGATCTCTGAACATCGATTACCAGCAATACTGTCTTGCTGGATTCTACAACGGTGAACTGTGTCATCCTCTTCCCTCCAATTCCAAGCTGACTTCTCCTCAGCTGTTGAATAAAGACATCTGCGCCTGATCCCTGGAATGTTTCCGGGGGGTAAAAAACGGCATGCTAGGCGCTAATCCCGCAGCACTTAGCTCTTCCTGGAAAACGCCTTCGAGTTCCGGCCAATCAGGAACACTGCACTGATAACTGTCTCCAAAGGCCTGAACATACTTTTCTTTGAGGCCTGGAAAATGGGTATCGAGTTTCTTGTAGTAGTATTCTCTCGACCCCGGCCGGAGCGTTACGCCCAGGGCAGGGATGATATAACTAGCTCCATGACTGGCAGCCTGCCTGACAATCTCCCGAATGTTTTCAGGATTATCCTCCAGGAAGGGCAGCACCGGCATCATCGTTACCCCGGTGAGAACCCCAGCCTGAGCCAGGGTTTTCATGGCTTTCAAACGGGCAGATGGCCGGGGAGCGCCAGGTTCAATGCGGGCTGCCAGCTGATCGTCCACAGTAGTAATTGTAAAGCTAACCGCCGCATATATCCGACTGATTTCCAGGAGAAGATCCAGGTCCCGCAGCACAAGGTCGGACTTGGTGAGCAGGTGCACCGGAAATCCATAAGCGCTGATGATCCGCAGAGCTCCCCGAACCAGCTGGTATTCCCGTTCGACTGGCATATAGGGGTCATTCATGGAACCAAAACCGATCGTCCCCACCATCCTCTTACGGGGAAGAGTATCTTCCAGGAGCTCCAGGCTGTTGGTCTTGACCCTGATCTCCCTCAAATCTCCCAGCCGGTAACACTCTGACCGAGAATCACAATATATACACTGATGCTGGCAACCCCGGTACAGATTCATATTGTACTTGAGGCCAAACCAGCGATCAGGCTGCTTGACATGGTTGAGGATTGTTTTGGATTTGATCTCTGTGACCATAGCTATAGATATTCTAAACACTAGTTTAGAAATCCTGCAAGGTCAAGAAGCCGATCAGCGCGTTGAGAAGAGTCCGCTCAGGGGACCTCATTGAACACTGCCAGGTCTCCAAAACCGACTCCGACCATGCTGGGGCCGGTGTGAGCGCCTAATACCAGGGACATCGGTCCAGCTGGCAGCCAGCTGCACTCAAAGAGTTGGTCGATCTTATCCTTTAAATAACCGGCCGCTTCGGGATTGTTGGAATGCAGTACCTGCACCTGAAGCGCACTTCCCAGAGGATGCTTCTTTTTGATCTGTTCAACCAGACTCATCAAAGCCCCCTTGAAGGTGCGGACCTGACCAAGCTGCACGTAGGTGCCATTCACTTTTTCGACTCCGATCAGTGGTTTGATATTGATCAAGGAAGCGATCAGGCCTTTCATATGACTTATCCGTCCGCCGTGGATAAGGTATTTAAGCTCATCGAGTGTATAAGCGCTTTCACAGGCATCGCCAATGCGCTTCAGCAAGGCCAAGATGCGGTCCAGTGGCCAGCCGGCTTTATTGGCTTTCGCTGCCGCCGCTACCTGCCACCCGGCCACAGCGGAAAGGGTCTTCGTGTCCACATGGGTGACATTTGCTTCCGGAACCATCTCCGCGCCCGCCAGGGCAGAATTGAAAGTTCCGCTCAGCCCCGAGGTCATATGAATGGAAAGAATGTCAGGATCTGTGGCTGCCAAACGCCTGTACAGCTCAGCGAACTCACCAGCTGAGGGCTGCGAAGTGATCGGCAGATTCTCTGATTCAGACAGCAGACGGTAAAAGTCCTCCTGCTTGATATCCAATCCTTCCCGGTAGGTAATCCCATCCAGGGTTACATTCAGGGGGACGACGTGGACTTTGTAGTCTGCCGCCTCCTGGGGAGAGAATCTTGAATCCGTTCCGCTATCGGTAACTATTTGCATTTTATTCTCCTGTTATTTCTTCTTAAAACTCTTTCCACATACCCAGGCGATCTTCCGCAATATAGCCCAGGGTCTCATAAAAAGTCTGGACTTCCGCCTTATGGGCCCAGATCTGGAAGTGAAGTTCTTTGCAGCCCAAACCGATCAAAGTGGATTCCACCCGCTTCATCAATCTGGTACCGATGCCTTGGCGTCGAAAATCTGGATCAACGCCCAGGTAATAAATCCAACCCTGCTGTTCGTCACAGCCAGCCATGACCGTTCCCACGATCATTCCATCCTTGATAGCAACCAAAAAGAGCTCCGGCTGGATTTCGTTCCTGGTCCGGAGATCTCGAACGGGGTTATTGTGAGGAGGAGAACCAGGGAACACCCTGTCCCAGAGATCAAGAACGCTTTGCTGGTCTCCCTCGCGGTATGGCCGAATGGAAATATTCAAATTACAGGTTTAAGGTGGGAACGTACCTGCTGCGAGATCATATTTTGCAGTGGATTAATCATCCTCTCCCAACTATGACCGATTATAACAAAATGCACCCGAATTTATAACTGACAGCACAGATATGACAGAAATAGTGACTGGAGTAACACCAGCGGTAGAAGAGGTTAGCGGGGCTTCCGGCCGATCTCGAAGGCCTGGCCGATCAACTCTCCTACCTGGTGATAGCCGCGGGTCTTGGTGGAATAGATAATTGGATCGATCTTGAGGATATCCGGTTTGCCGTCCTCCCCTAAACAATCTTCGTCCACTTTCACATCCATAATCTCCCCAATGAACTGGGTGTGCAGACCGATCTGATAGGTATGGATCACCTTACATTCCAGCACAAAGGGAAACTCCGCTATATAAGGTGCGTCAACAAGATCTGAACGGACCGCCGTCAGGCCGCTCTCCTTGAATTTATCGACATCCCGGCCCGATGCTGTCCCAAAGAAATCCACCTGCTTAACGAGGTCAGCAGAGGGCACATTGACTGTGTAATAACCGCGCTCCATGATATTGCCATAAGTGTATCTAATTTTCTGAAGAGATATAGTCACACAAGGTGGACGGGAACAACAGATCCCGCCCCAGGCCACCGTGGCTGCGTTGGGTTTGCCTTCCAGATCATAAGAACCGATACACCAGGCTGGAAGCGGGTAAGCCATAGTTTGGGGGCCAAGAGATTTTTTCATGGTCAGCTCCTTCTAATTGATAAGCGAGTGGTTCTGATTGACACTGCCGGACCAAGTCTCAGTAAAGAGACAGATCCAAATTCCGAGAGAGGAATCTCAGCACCACCTGATCGAATTCTTCCAGCTATTCTGCCTGCAGGGCAGGGCGGCTGTCCGGGACGACAACCAAGGAGATATCTGGCATCAACTCCTTCACAGGCGAGTATATCAAACAATGAAAAGCATTGAGATCTTTCAGGAGCGTTGAAAGTGAGATTGGTGAGAAATTCCCCGGCCTATTTCAAGCCGGAGTGGACAAAACTCTGGATGAAGCGGCGCTGGAATATCAGGAAAACAATAAAAAGAGGAGCGGCCACCATCAAGGTGGCTGCGGTCAGCAATGACCACTGGGCCCCAATCTCTCCTAACTGGGTGAATCGTACCAATCCAGCCGTTAAGGGTCGGCTCTTCTGGCTGTTGGTGATGATCAGCGGCCACAAGAATTCGTTCCAGTGCCAGGTGGCCGAGGACAGGCCAAAGGCCACCAGAGAAGGCAGGGAGGGCGGGAGATAGATATGCAGAATCAGCTGCCACCAGGAGCAGCCATCGATGATTCCAGCATCCACCAGGTCCCGGGGGACACTGATAAAAGCCTGTCGCATTAAGAAAGTTCCAAAAGCAGACCCAAAATAAGGGATGGCGATTGCCAGCCGGGTATCAAAAAGTCCCAGGGTGCGGATCGTGGCGAAGTTGGGCGCCAGCAGCGCGGACGTGGGAATGATCATCTGCAGCAGTACAAAAAAGAAGATCCAGCCCTTGCCAATGAATTCATAATTAGCAAAGGCAAAACCCGCCAGCACAATGGTCACCAGCTGGACAACCAGGATGATGAAGACCACAAAAATGGTATTGATATAGTACTGCCCAAAAGGAGCCAGCGACCAGGCTCTGGTGAAATTATCCACCGTCAGGGAGGTACTGAACCAGACATCCCCCCTGCTCATGGGATCAGTCGCCGGACGAAATGATGCAACCAGCGCCCAGATCACAGGCACAGACCACAACAATGCCAACCCTGTGGCCAGCAAATTCGTGATCCAGGTTCCGACTTTTTTAAGTGCTTTACTGCCTTGCAGCTGCTGCATGGCTGGGTTATGCCTCCTTACGCTCAGAGGTGATGAAATTAGTCACTGTGAAAATCATCAGCACTACGACAAAGATCACCGTAATTGCCGCAGCTGTCCCGATATCCTGGTATTCAAAGCGCTCCAGCCAGAGGTCAAAAAGCAGGGTGGTGCTGGCCCGGCTGGGACCGCCGCTGGTGAGCACAAAGATATGATCGACAGTCCTGAAGGAATCAATGAACGCGACTGTAGTGATGAACAAAGTTGTCCGGCGCAGCAGCGGAAAGGTGATTTTCCACAAGGTCTGCCAGCCGTTGGCGCCATCCAGCGCTGCCGCTTCGTAAACATCTTCCGGCAGATTTTGAAGGCCAGCCAGGTAAAAGACCATATA
>JARROG010000123.1:0-6975 GCA_037384185.1 Anaerolineales bacterium
GGCCTATCAGGCAGAGTTAATTTCCAGCTTTTTACTCAATGCCCATTAGAATCAATTTATGGGTGATTTTCGGTTCTTTTGTCGATCCCCCGATTTAAATCTTTTCCACCGAATCCCGCTTGATCTGAAAACGGTCGAAATCCCTGGCTACATAAACCCGGGGGAAAACTTCCTGGGCCTCATCACGGACCTGGTCAGCCCGGTAGCGGCGGGAAATATGGGTCAGGATCAAGGTTTTCACTCCTGCGTCCGCAGCCAGCTGAGCTGCCTGCCTGGCGGTCAAGTGGCCAAATTGCTGGGCCAGTTCCAGTTCACTTTCCAGATAGGTGGCCTCGATCACCAGGGCATCTGCTCCCTGGACAACTTCAAGCAAGTTATCAGTCCTTCCAGCATCCCCCACATGGACCAATTTGATGCCCGGCTGCTCCTCCCCTAACACCATCTCAGGGTGGATCTCCCTGCCGTCCGGCAGTGTAGCAACCTCGCCCCTGACCAGATCTCCCCGCCAGGGACCCGGAGGGATTTTCAAGGCCTCTGCCTTATCAACCAGGAAGGGCCGATGGGGCCTTTCCTCGAAGACAAACCCATAGCAGTCCGGCGTGCGGTGGTAAACGGAAAAAGCGCCAACAGTGAAATCTGCCTCATCAAAGATCAGGCCTTCCTCCAAAGCATGCAAAATGATCTCGACAGGAGGGTACTTCCCTTTCAGCACCACTCCAAAGAGTAAGTCTTTGATCCGACCCAGTGCGGATTTTCCAGCAGCGATCAGGATCTTATCCATCGCCTCCCACCGCACAAAGGTGGAAATCAGCCCCCCTAAACCGAGGATGTGATCGAGGTGTCCATGGGTGATCAGGATCCGGTCCAGGCGTTTGAAACCTAAACCAGAGCATAAGACCTGACGCTGAGTGCCTTCTCCAGCATCGATCAGGAAGCGGTGTTCTCCGTGGAGGACGATCTGGGATGTCAGCCCCCTGTGCACGGAAGGAGCTGAGGCGCTGGTACCCAAAAATACGATTTCGAACAAATGATACCTCAATAAATAGATAGTTGTGCCCTAATTTTACCGCATCAGGGGATAGAAGGGACGAGATACGAAACAGGACCCCCGATAAAGACCGGTGAGTTCAATCTGAAAGATTGAGACCTGCCAGATGGTTCCGGAAGGAAGAGACCGGGAATGAAAACTGGAACGAATAAAATCTACATGGATGTTCAACCAATCATAACCCACCGGTTATTCCCCGCCTCGTTTCCCCGGTCCATAACTCATTCTGCACCCGTGCTGGAGTGGAAGAAGTCCAAACATGCTATAAAAGAAATCCTCAAGCAAGCCCTCGGTGTCTCCCTCTCCAGAGCGCAATCGCAATTTGACTGGACTGCTGCTGACTGGCTTGGGTTTGGTCAGCGGACTGGGACTGTTCTCTGGACAAAGTTCCAGCTTACTGGCAGGCATCCAGCGGCTGCTGCGCCAGGGATTCGGCTGGGGAGCATATCTACTGCCCATCTTACTGCTGGGGGGAGGTTTACTGATTCTGCTCCGCAAGGTGGAAAAAGCCCCCCGACTGACCCCGGAACAAAGCCTGGGCGCCGGCTTGCTCTATCTTGCCTTTCTCACAACCCTGCAGTTCTTCAGCTTTCCGGTAAATTTCCAAACTTCAAAATATATCGCGTCCACCGGTATCGGGGGCGGCTATTTTGGCGCTTATTTGCTGGCACCTTTCCTATCCGCCTTTGGCACTGCAGGAACTGCTGTGGCTCTTTTCGCCTGGATCCTGCTCAGCTTGAGTTTGGCCCTGGCGATCCCGGTACTGGAGCTATTCGCCTGGGCTCCGGGCTTCTGGGAAGCTTTCAAGAGACTGACCAGGAAACTATTTCCACCCCGCGATAAGCCTGTCCAGCAGGTAGACAGGCCTGTTCCCATCCGGGTTCCCAAACTCGAAACACCTTCTCCCTCATCCGAGGAAGAACCCACCGACCCGCATTCACTCTTCAGTGAACCGCCCCCAGACCTCAACTGGGTTCTGCCGGATGTAAGTGAGATCCTCAATATTGGGAAGGACATTGAGCCAAATGAAGAATTTGACCGCCAGCGTGCCAGGATCATTGAAGACACTCTGGAATCCTTCGGGGCACCAGGCCAGGTGGTTGAGATCAACCGCGGTCCAACTATCACACAATTCGGCGTGGAGCCGGACTTCGTCGAGGTCCGAGGACAGAAACGCCGGGTTCGGGTCAATAAGATCACAGCCCTCTCGGATGATCTGGCTTTAGCGCTGGCCGCCCGCCGCATCCGGATTGAAGCCCCGGTTCCGGGGAAAGGCTACATTGGAGTAGAGGTGCCCAATGAGGAGATCGCCCTTGTGGCGCTGCGGGATGCCATTCAGAGTCCACAATTCAAGAAGCTTAAAAGCCCCCTGCGCTTTGTGCTGGGCAGAGATGTCTCGGGCACTCCCGTGGCGGCTGATCTGGCCGAGATGCCTCACCTGCTGGTAGCCGGGACGACCGGCTCAGGAAAATCAGTCTGTGTCAACGCTTTGTTCTCTTGTTTTCTGCTCCACAACACACCCGAAGATCTGCGAATGATCATGGTCGATCCCAAACGGGTAGAGCTGTCCGGTTATGACGGCATTCCCCACCTGCTGGCTCCGGTGGTCGTGGATCTGGAGCGGGTGGTCGGAGTGCTGCAGTGGGTTTCCCGTGAGATGGACCAGCGCTACCATAAGTTTTCCGAAGCCGGAGCGCGGCACATCAAGGATTACAACCGGATCATCACCCGCGAGGGCGGCAAGAAACTTCCCTACCTGGTGGTCATCATAGATGAGCTGGCCGACCTGATGATGCTGGCTCCCACAGAAACCGAAAGAGCTATCACCCGGCTGGCCCAGCTGGCGCGGGCCACCGGCATCCATTTGATCATCTCCACCCAGCGTCCTTCCACCAACGTGGTGACCGGCCTCATTAAAGCCAACTTCCCGTCCCGGATCGCCTTTGCCACCGCCTCCGGCGTTGACAGCCGGGTGATCCTTGACCAACCCGGGGCAGAGACCCTGCTGGGCCGGGGTGATATGCTCTTCCAGGCCCCGGACGCTGCCGCACCAACGCGTCTGCAAGGTGTGTTCGTATCCGATAGCGAGATTGATAAGCTTGTGCGCTACTGGCGTTTCCTGGCTGCCCAGATCAAGAGTCCTATCGGCGGTACCAGCGCTCCTGGCGAACCGGACGCCAAAATGCCATCCATCCCTCTCAAACAGAAGGAAATGTGGGAGGACATGGAGGAGCAAACCGAGCGCGATGAACTCTGGGACGAGGCAGTGGAACTGGTCCGCATGGAGGACAAAGCCTCGATCTCTATGCTCCAGCGCCGCCTGCGGATCGGATATACCCGGGCAGCTCGCTTGATCGAGGCCATGGCTGCCGAGGGAATCATCGGTCCAGCCCAAGACGGTCCCCAACCCCGAAAAGTGCTGGATCAGAATCCAGATGATCCCCTGAATAAAGAATAATCAGGGATTAACAGACAAACTATCTTAAAGGTCCTAAGTTTCTTAAGAAACTCAGTATTTTAAAGGGACGAAGTCCTTTTAAAGGACTTCATCCCTTGAATGTCTAAAACGCGCCGGATAACAGCGTCAGCACCACGCCACCGGCCACAACGCTGCCCAACTGACCGGCAGTATTGGCCCCCATGGCATGCATCAGCAGGAAGTTCTCCAGATCATACTCCTGACCGACCTTCTGCACAATCCTGGCGGACATTGGAAAGGCGCTGATGCCGGCAGCACCGATCAGAGGATTGAACTTCCGCCCGGAGAGAAGATACAGGATCTTACCAACCAGCAGGCCGCCCACCGTGTCCAACACAAAAGCCAATAAGCCCATCGCCAGGATCAAGGCTGTTGTCCCCTGGATGAAATTTTCTCCAGACATGGTACTGCCAACCGTCAGTCCCAGGAATATGGTGGTAACGTTGGCAATCTCATTCTGAGCGGATTTACTCAATCGCTCAACCACACCGGATTCGCGCATCAGGTTGCCAAACATCAAGGTGGCAATCAAAGGGGAGGCCTTGGGAGAAAGCAGGGAGACCACGATCGTCACCAGGATCGGGAACAGGATCCGAGTAGTGCGGGAAACTGGCTTCTCTGTGTAGGGCATGCGCACTTTCCGCTCGCGGTCCGTGGTCAGCAAGCGCATGACCGGGGGCTGGATGATGGGAACCAGCGACATATAGCTGTAGGCTGTCACCGCGATCGCTCCCAGCAAATGGGGCGCCAGCCGGCTGGAGACATAGATCGCAGTCGGGCCGTCAATCGCGCCAATGATGCCTATGGAGGCAGCTTCCTTGAGATTGAAACCGATTTTCAGCGCCAGCAGCAGAGTTCCGAAAATTCCCACCTGGCCGGCTGCACCCAGCAAGGCCATCTTGGGATTTTCCAGCAAAGGTCCGAAATCCGTCATCGCGCCGATGCCAATGAAGATCAGCAGCGGGAACAACTCGGTTTTGATTCCAGCTTCATAAAGCACACCCAGGAACCCTCCCTGGGAAGCGTCAGTGATCCCCGTCAGCGGCAGGTTGGCCAGGATAGCCCCGAATCCGATCGGCAGCAGCAAAACCGGTTCGAAATCTTTGCTGATAGCCAGATAGATCAGCACACCCCCTACCAGGATCATGATCAAATTTTTAATCGAGAAAAGCTGAAAGGCAGCTAAAAGGATGGTGAGATCTGAGAAATCCATCATATTTCAATCCAGGCTGAACAATGACGCACCGTACTCAACGCTTTGACCTTCCGCAACGCAAATTTCCGCGATAATCCCCGCTTGCGGGGCATGGATGGTATTCTTCATCTTCATGGCATCCAGCACACAGAGCGCTTCGCCAGTTTTAACCGCCTGACCGGGTTGGACCAGGATCTCGACAATATCCCCTGGCATGGGGGCAGTGACCTGGCATTTTGTCCCGGCTGGAACCGAGTAGGCCGGCACTTCGGGTTGGTCTAGATTCTCAGCCGACTCTGATACCGCTCCTCTCTGATCAAGAGCCACTTCGAATCGGACACCTTCCACATAAGCAACCACAGGGTTCTGGTTGAGATCTTCAACTTTGACCAAAAACCTGTCTCCGTTCACCGTCACCCAGATTTCCTCAGGGCTCTGCCTCATACTCACTCCTTGCCGTGTATCCGATCCAGACCTTGACGCCACCACTCACCGGGTGGGGTTTCCAGGACACTGCCCAGCGCTCCTGTTTCACTGCTGGATCTATCACTAAGCAGGACAGCCACACCAACAGCAGCAGCCTGTCTGCGGAGTTCCATTTTCTGATCCGGGTCAGGTTCTGCTGGTTGGAAGTCAGCCTGCTTCTTAATCCGGGCCGGAAAGAGCGCTTTCAGGACCAGGATCAAAACGATCAACACTCCCAATGCCCCAAAGGTGATCAGTATTCCCGCCCCGCTCAAAGTCAATCCCTGCCCAAATTCGCTCAATTCTGGTTCCTCCTGCTAGAGGGGCATATTGCCGTGTTTCTTCGGTCGGGAGCTGCCCTGTTTGTTCTTGAGAAGCTCCAAAGCCGCAACCAATCGGGGCCGGGTCTCTTCCGGTAGGATCACTTCATCCACATGCCCGCTGGCTGCAGCCGGATAAGGTTTCGAAAATTTTTCTTTATAATCGGCAACGAACTCCTTCCGGGCCAGCTCGGGATCCTCAGCTGCCTGGATGTCCTTTCCGTACAGCACATCCACCGCACCTTCCGCGCCCATAACGGCAATCTCAGCCGTCGGCCAGGCGAATACCAGGTCGGTTCGGATGTGTTTGCTGCTGAGCACAATATAGGCTCCTCCGTAGGCTTTGCGGACAATGACAGCGATCTTGGGCACGGTAGCCTCTGAGTAAGCATATACAATTTTCGCGCCGTGACGGATGATCCCTCCGTGCTCCTGCTGCACACCAGGAAGAAAACCCGGGGTATCCACAAATGTTATCAGGGGAAAATTATAGGCGTCGCAGAAACGGATAAAGCGGGCGATCTTATCAGAGGAGTCAATATCCAGCACACCGGCCAGAGAATTCGGCTGATTGGCAACCACACCTACAGGCAGTCCATGAAGCCGGGCAAACCCGACCAGGGCGTTGGTCGCGAAACCCTCATGGACCGCGAAAAAGCTGTCCCGGTCAAATACCCGCTCAACCACCTGCCGCATATCATATGCCTGTTCAGGATCATCTGGTACCAGCCTGTTCAATTCTACATCCCTGCGGTAAGGATCATCTACCGGCTCTTGGGCTGGAGGAGGTTCAGTGTTATTGTCCGGAAGGTAGCTCAGGAGTTTGCGGGTGATTCGCAGGGCATCTTCTTCAGTATCAGCAGTGAAATGAGCTACACCGCTTTTCGCGCTGTGCACGCCTGCGCCGCCCAGACCTTCAAAATCGACCTCTTCATGAGTGACGGATTTGATCACCTTGGGACCGGTGATGAACATGTGGCTGGTCCCTCTGGTCATGATCACAAAATCGGTCAAACCGGGGGAATAGACAGACCCACCAGCACAGGGCCCCAACATGACACTGATCTGCGGGATGACACCGCTGGCCTGGGTATTGCGCCAAAACAGCTCTGCGTAGGCTGCCAGGCTGTAAACGCCCTCCTGAATTCGGGCGCCTACCGAGTCCAGGAGGCCGATCACCGGCACACCTGCGTCGAGGGCCAGGTCCAGGATCTTTGCTACCTTCTGACCCTGCACTTCAGAAAAAGACCCACCCATCACTGTGAAATCCTGGGAAAATACAGCCACCATCCGACCGTTGATCTTTCCAAAACCAACCACCACGCTGTCTCCCGGGACTTTTTTCTGATCGAGGCCGAATTCCTGGTGGCGGTGCTCCATCAAGGAATCGATCTCCTGGAATGACCCCTCATCCAGCAGGGCAGTCACGCGTTCCCGGGCGGTTTGCTTCCCTTTCTCATGCTGGGCT
>JARROG010000124.1:0-9539 GCA_037384185.1 Anaerolineales bacterium
GTGGTGCACACCCGCGGAGACGGTGACGATGCGCGACCGGGGTGCCGCCAGCACGAGCGGCAGCAGTCGGCCGACCAGGAGCAACAGCCCGGCTGCGCCCAGGATGAAGCTCTCCCACCCACCCGGGCGGCGACCCCAAGAAGCATCCCGTCCGAAACCAGTGCTCCTCCGCCTTCACAGCGGCCCACCGCTACCTCAATCGACCGGGAACACCCGACCGATCAGCCGGCTGGGGACAATAACCTGGCAGACCTCCCGTTCCTGGAGCCGGCCAACCTAGAAGGACTGGAGCTCCTGGGAACCCGGGAACTCGATCCCAGCGGAGAGAAGCTGGAGTTCCAGCTGTATGATTGGTCAGAGGATGGGAGCCATCTGGTTGCCTGCGTCAATCAGCAGGGAGCCAGCAGCTACCAAGTTTTCAACCTGGAAGACAGTTCAAAGCAAGCCGAAATCAAGATCGACCAGGATATTTGCAGGAAAGCAAATAATTATGACAGGTGGCTCCGGTTCAACCAGGATGGAAGTACCTTCCTGGGAATACCCATCTCGGCCAGCATCCACAGAAGACGCCGCCGTCGAGGGTGGAGAATGGACTGCCTACCAATCCGGTGTTGAACTTTTTGAGGTCGAGACGGGTGAGTATCAGGAGACTCTTCAGAAAATAAAGGATTGGGACATCCTCGACCTGGCCTATTCGCCTGGAGGAAAGCTCATACTGGTCTCCAGCTTCGAGGCCGTTGAAGCCTGGCAGATCTCCAACGGAAAGGTAAACCAGGTTCCCTGTCCTCAGGCCGGGATCACTTTCTCTCCAAGCGGGGAAAATGCAGCCCTGGCTTGCGATCCGGATGGAGAGGAACCCTACCAGATGCTGTGGAACCCAAGGTCAGGCGAGGTCACCTACCTTTCCGGCGCTCCTTATATTGAGTTCCGAAAACTAAGATTCTCAGCGGATGGCAAGCTGGTGATGGGACTATCCAGCACCAAGAGAGTCTCAATCTGGGATGGAGAGAGCGGAGAGTACCTCTCCTCCCTCCCTGAAACGGACGAGGGAGCGCTGGATGTCCATTTCATCGCTGGCGGCAGGATGATTGCCGTCTTGGATTCCACCGGGCGCCTGCAGCTGTTCGGTGTCAAATAGCAAGACGGGAGTCAAAACCCGTGGAGGAAGACTCTGATCTAAGTCATCCTGCCTGCTGGATCCTGCCCTGAAAAAAGGTCTGGCGAAAAAGATAGAACCGATATCAGGCATTTGGACCTCGCGGGCATTCTTAACCAGGTATTGGAGGTAAGGTATGGTTCCTCGACGACGAAAGCTGGTGATCATAGGGGTGGTCCTGATTGTCTCAACTGCGGCCATTCTGCTCGTCAACCCCCTGCGGACCATGTATAGTTTTAAAAAGATCCCAGGATATCCTCTCTATTCCATGACCTATTTTGGAAGGGCGTATGATCATCTGCGCTTTACAGTTCCCCAATCTGAGGAAGAATTAGAGAGCGTAACATTGCATCCCTTCGGGGGCTATCGGGAAAACCAAGCCTGCACAGTGTTCACCGCTACCGGAGGCGATAAGATGATCTACGGCCGCAACCGCGACCTGTATGATAAGAACAGGGCTCTGCTGCTGTTCACCAATCCGCCGGGCGGCTACAAATCAGTATCAATCGTTGATCTCAACCAGCTGGGCTTGATATTGGAAGAGGATCAGGAATCAATCTCCTTCAGCCAGCGCATCCTTCTGATGGCCGCCCCTCTTCTTCCTACCGAAGGCATGAACGAATTTGGTTTGACAATTGCAAAAGCGGATGTGCCGACAGGGGACATCAGGCCTTTCGATCCAGCCAAGCAATCCCTGTTATTCCGGACAGCGATGAGAGTGGTCTTGGATCATGCCAAGACAACCGGGGAAGCCATCGAACTACTCAGCCAATATAACATTGCCTTCGGAGTCTATGGGGGTCATTTCTTGATTGCAGACCCAACGGGGGACAGCGCGATCGTGGAGTATTTTGATAATCAAGTCCAAGTCATCCGCAGCCCGGATCCCTGGCAGGTAATCACAAATTTCAGTGTTGGCCAGCTGGATGAGGGTGAAACCCCCACCTGTCAGAGATACCTCGTGACCGAGCAATCCCTGGAGGGATATCAGGGCAAGGTCAGTGCAGAAGAAGCGATGGCAATCTTGAAGGATGCATCGATTCCCGAAACCCTCTGGTCCATCGTCTATAATATGACCGACTTAACATTGGATATCGCCCTCTACCGTGATTACAACGCCGACCTACAGATCTCACCTCCGGACTGGTAAATCTACCGGATATAATACCGTCCGCAGCCGGATCAATCAGGGTGGTCAGGACTGGGAACAGAAGACCAATAGCTCGATGACTGCCCGCGGATGGTACCGGTCCCTCAAAAGGAGAAAATAGACATGACACAACGAGAATCCATCCATAAGCTTGATCCCGATTTCCTCAAGCCCTTCCACGGCTACCAGTCCTCCTTTCTGCCGCTAGACAGCGGGCATTATCTATATCTGGCCAGCTGGGACAGCACTCCCACACCCCTGCAGGAATTCTCCAATGTCTGGCTGATCACACCCGAGGACAAGCGCATCCTGTTCGCCGATCCGTCCCAAGCCAGCCCGATTGTCACCATCTATCATGAGTTCGATGAGATCTACGGGGCTTCGATCCGAATGGATTGGACTGCTGGTGATCAGGTCCGGGTGGTGTGCGAGTCTGACGACACTCGCCGTAAGCTGACCTTCACCCTTCTGCTGGAAGAGACCTATTGGTCCCGGCTGCTGCTTAAAATCGGGGCCGGCCCGCCCAGCCGCCAGCGGATGTCCAAACCGGTGGTCGCGGTCTCCAATTTTCTGGTCGACCTGCTCGTGGCCCGGGGAGGATCGGTCCTGCTGGGTAGGACCGAAACCGGCCAGCCCTATTACAACGGGGAGACCGAGCATCTCTACCTGGTCCGGGGTGGGGCGGCCACCCTCAACGGCCAGGATCTGGGGAGCTTCACCAGCCCCACCTGGTCATAAAAATTCGGCGACGGGGTGCCGTACACCCAACCGGTGCTTAAAATCGGCACGCTGTATATCCCCTATCCGGAGCAGGAACGTTCAGCCTGAACCAACATGGCTCCGGGCACAGCGCAGGGAGATAGGTGAGGCACTGTACCTGCCCGTGAAGTTGGAGTCCAACCAGAAGGAGTATTAGAGAGATGGCAACGGTTTTCATGAAATGGCTGGAGACCAGCCCCCGGGATTACGATCGAGGAATCCAGCTGCTGACCCTGGGAAAAATCCAGCACCTCAAAGAACGGATCGTCAGGGAATATATTCATCCCGGGATGCGGGTTCTGGAGATCGGCCCCGGCACGGGTACGCTGACAGCGATGATGGCCCAGCGGGGTGCAGTTGTCACTGCTGTGGATGCTTCCCAAGAAATGCTGGAAGAAGCTGAACTCAAGATCCGGTCCGCCGGCCTCCAGGACCAGGTGACCCTGGAACACCTGGACGCCTCGCTGATCGGAGAGCACTATCCAGCTGGCTCCTTTGACCTGATTGTCTCCACCCTGGTCTTCAGCGAATTCCCACCCGAGGAACAGCGCTATGTTCTGGAAGCCTGCCGGAAGCTGCTGGCGCCGGAGGGGCGGCTGCTGATCGGCGATGAAGTCGTCCCAGCCAAACCCGGCGCCCGGCTGCTCTTCTACCTGGTGCGGGGCCCGCTGGTCCTGCTCACCTGGCTGATCACCCGCACCACCACCCATTCACTGCGGAACTTCGATTCCCTCCTGGCTCAGCGGGGATTCCAAACCGAGAAGTCAGCTTCCTACTTGGGCGGCAGCCTAACCCTCTTTGCTGCCCAACCCGCTCCAGCGGGAGCGTTCGAGCCCGGCCTGCCAGCGCCGGTGATTGACAGGTTGGAGGGCCGGGTTACGATCTGGACCGCCCTGCTCGACCTCTGGCTGCTGTTCTTTCGCATCATACCGCCCTACCCCAAAAAGCGGACCGGGCTCTACGCCGTCGGCCATCCCAACCCGGACTCGCCCGTGCTGGTGACTGGCAATTTCGACCTGACCGTGCGCCGGGTGGTGCGGGCCATCGCCGGGAAGGTCGATGCCTGGCTGCTGGTGGCCGATTCTGCAGGGATCAATGTCTGGTGCGGGGCAGGAGGCGGCTACTTCACAGCCGAAAAGGTGATTGCCGCTCTGAAATCATCCCGTCTTGAGCAGGTCGTCAACCATCATGCCCTGATCCTGCCCCAGCTCTGCGCCAATGGGGTAGACGGCTGGCAGATTCGGAAGGAAACCGGCTGGGGCGTCCATTGGGGACCGGCCCGGGCCGCTGATATCCCCGCTTATCTGGATAACAAGCGCAAGAAAACGGACCCGATGCGCTGGGTCAAATTCCCACTCAAAGACCGGCTGGAGATGGTCACAGTCACAGTTGGTTTCTACGCACTGCTGATCCTGCTCCCGGTCTTCATTTTCTGGCGCAGCAGCTTCTGGCCGCTGACCGTCAGCCTGCTGGGGCTGTCCTATTTCTATGCTGTCGTCCATCCCTGGCTGCCCGGGCGGGACGGGCTCGCCAAGAGCATTCCCCTGGCTGCCATCGCCCTGGCTGGAAGGTTCACATACAGCATCCTCATTCAGCCGCTGCCGACCCTGCGGCTTTTCCACTGGGCAGTCGGTCTGATCGGGCTGTCTGTTTTTTCCGCCGCCGAACTGCAGGGTATGTCTCCCCTGATGCGGGGAGAACAGGCAAACTGGAGCTGGGAAGCCGTCATAGCCCTGGGATTGGGAGCAATCTACTGGTTAGGCCCGCTGGCACTGGGATGGAGGTAAAGCGATGACGACCCTGGAACCCACCTTTCTCTCTTCCCTGAAGGAGCACCTGACGTTCGCCCGGGAACTGCGCCATCTGGAAATTCACTTTGATCCGGAAAAATGCAAGGGCATCTGGCAGTGCTACGAGGTGTGCCCGATCGGCTGCTGGACCCCGAACTACGAGGAACGGGTTGCGGTCTTCCACAATCCAGAGCTGTGCATCGCTTGCGGCGCCTGCGTCCTGCAGTGCCCTGAGGATGCCATCGAACTGCGAATCCCGGACTGACACCCGGCTTCCCCGGTAGAAGAACGGTATTATTCGCCGCGGACACTCAAGCCGGTACGCTTTTATCCCCTTGGCCCTCCCTGGCTAGCGTGGGCCTCCCTGGTCTTTTCCAGGGCCTGCCCCAGATCAGCTTTCAGATCCTCGACAGCTTCAATCCCGACGGAATAGCGGATCAGGGATTCGGGGATACCCATCGCTTCCCGCTGCTCCGGGGTGACCTCGACGTGGCTGGTAGTCCTCGGGGGACCGGCAACGGTCTCGACAGTTCCCAGATTGGCTGCCACGTGGGCATACCGCAGCTGGGGCAGGAAGGTGCGGACCGCGTCAAAACCGCCCTCCAGGAAGAAGCTCAGCACCCCCCCGAAACCTTTCATTTGTTTTTTCGCAATCTGGTGTCCGGGGTGGCTTTCCAGACCGGGATAATAGACATCAGAAACGAAGGGCTGCTCCTTCAGCCAGCGAGCCAGGACCAGGGCGTTATGATTCTGGCGTTCGACCCGCAGCGCCAGGGTCTTCAAACCCCGGACCATCAAATACGCCGCCATGGGATGCAGGGTGGCTCCATTGATCTCCCGGTAGTGAAAGATGCTCTCGACCAGGGATCCCTTCCCGCAGACCACACCGCCCAGGGCATCCGCATGTCCTCCCAGGAATTTGGTTGCGCTGTGCAGCACCAGGTCGCAGCCCAAAGTCAGCGGCCTGGTGTTAATGGGAGTCGCGAAGGTGTTATCCATCACGACCACCGCGCCAACTGCTTTGCCGGCTGCTGACCACCGCGCCAACTGCTTTGCCGGCTGCTGCCAAACGCTGGATGTCAACCACTTTCAAGGTCGGATTGGTGGGGGTCTCCAGATACAGCACCTGGCAACCTTTGGCGATTTCCGCTTCAATTTGCTCCTGATCGGTGGTGTCACACAGCGAGACTTCCACCTCCAGGCGGGGCAGGAACTTGGTGAAGATCACATTTGTGCCGCCATAGGTGTCCTTGACCGATACCACCCGATCCCCGGGTTTTAACAGCGTGTAAAGAGTATTGCTGATCGCTGCCATCCCGGTGGAGAAGCTGGTGGCAGATTCTGCACCTTCCAGCTGGCGCATCTTCTCTTCGAAGACAGCTACAGTCGGGTTGGTATTGCGGCTGTAGATGTACCCCTCTTCTTTCCCGATGGCGACATCATACCAGTGGTCCAGATCCCGGTATCCATAGGAAACGCTGTGGACCACAGGGACCTGGGTAGCTCCCTGCCAGAGATCCTTGTCTTCCTCTCCAGCCCAGACGGCCAGGGTTTCCAGTTCTGGATCCCGGATCGGTTTGCTGTGATCTGCCATAAAATACTCTCCTGAAAATAATTGCTGAAAATTATGTCCTTCCTGATTTTTAGATTTGAGCACAGCGCAGCCAGGAAAGACACATAAATGACAGCAAGCAAATCTGCTGCCAATCCTGCTCCTACCTGCAAGTATACCCCAGGGATTTTCCCAACTTATCAACCCACAGCCCCAGATCATACTTTTTTCGAGGGACTCGATCTTAATCCATTCTATGGAAAAAATAATTAAGGTGCAGGCTGCCGATGCTGGAAATATGCGGAGCTCAGAATCCCTCCCAAATTTTATAGTTATATCCTCGAATGTAGAGCCAGATCTTAAACATAAAAAACCTCCCAGGATGACCCGGGAGGTCTTTGGATTCAATTGAGATCTTGGGCGCTTATTCTTTCGCAGCCGCCAGCTTGGCTTCCTTACGGGCTTTGAAGAACTCGTAGAATGCAGGCACAAAGGAAATGGCGATGATAACAAAGATCACCAGCTCGAAGTTCTTTTTCACGAATGGGATATTGCCGAAGAAGTAGCCCAGGGAAGTGAACAGTGTTACCCAGGTGATCCCGCCAATCACGTTATAAGCGATGAAGTGGCTGTAGGTCATGGTCCCCACTCCGGCTACAAAAGGAGCAAAGGTGCGGATAATGGGGATGAAGCGGGCCAGGATGATGGTCTTTCCACCGTGCTTCTCATAGAATTCCTGAGTCTGGTCCAGGTGTTCTTTCTTGAGGAACTTGATTTCCCCGCTGAAAGCCCGTTCACCAATATAGGCTCCGATGGAGTAGTTGACCGTATCGCCCAGGACAGCTGCCACGCTCAGTAGGCCAATAATGAAAATGGGGTTAAGCGATCCCAGAGCTGCAAAGGTCCCGGCTGCGAACAGCAGGGAATCTCCCGGCAAAAAGGGTGTCACCACAAAACCAGTTTCCATGAAGACCACGAAGAACAGGATGCCGTAAGTCCAGCCTCCATAATTAGAAATGATCTCATGCAGGTGCACATCCATGTGCAGGACAAAATCGATCAGGAACTTGATAACTTCCATTCAGCCTCGCTTGTCTTAATTTTCCTGCGCCATTATAGCACGCCGGACGCTGGAATTCGCCTTAAACAACCCTACAAAACAGCCAACTGCCAGCAGCACCAATCCTGCTGGTGCGAAGGCAGCCAGGCTGGAACCAAAATTTCCCAGCAGGTCCCGGACCGGGGATAATTCTCCCAGCGTGGAAAGGATATTCAATCCGTTCCAGACCCCATGCAGCAAGACAGCAGCCAGGAAGGTGCCGGCCAGCCGGCCGTACTTCTTCTCAGTGAAAGCCGAGGCCAGTCCCCAGCCAACCAATCCCGTTGCAAAGATATGAACCGCTGTCGTTCCCAGCCGGGTGACTGTTACCAACGTCCAGATCTCCACCGCCGAACCAACGGACAGGTTCTCGAAGAGGGCGTAACCAGCCCCCGCAGTGGCGCCGATGCTGAAGCCTTCCCAGGGCTGGAGTTTGCGTCCCAACAGGAGCCAGACCGCTATCGGCTTGAAGAGCTCTTCGATGATAGGAATCAACACAGCGATGTACAGGAACAGGGTGGCAATCACTCCCGGGCGGGCTGCGAAGCGGCCGAGGGACCGCTCCAGCAGCTGGGGGTCGGTCGGCGACTGCTGCAGGCGGGAAGCCAGGTTGAGCAGATCCTGGCGAAAATCAGGCTGAGACTGCAGCATTATCAGCCAAAACACCCCAATAGCGATCAGCAGGAGGATCTCCAGGGTAAAGGTGATCAGGGGGGTTAATCCCAGGCCGCTGACCAGCGAACCCCACACCCGCCGGGCGCTTTCCTGGGGCAAATGCCTGCGGGCACTGTCCAGCAGCCAGAGCACTCCAAAGCCGTTGGCCAGGACGTGGACAATAGGGAACAGAGCCCTGCTCCAGGTAGGACCATTCTGAATCGCAAAGCCCAACAGGATGGGAATAGGGAATAGAAAGCTCAACCAGCGCAGCCGGTCCCATTGGAAAATTGTCCGTGGTTTTTTACTAAACAGCTTCTGACCGGAATAATAGGCTGAGGGGACCATCAAGACCCCGGAAAAACCCACGCCCGCGGCAAACAGATAGGGAGAAAGATCCAGAGGGCCCGCACCTCCCGGGAAAGCCAGGTTGTCCCGCAGGAGCATCACCAGCGTGCTGACCAAAAATGCGCCCAGCAGCAGGACAGCTCCCGCAGTACTGAAAATGAACTGGCCCAGATTGAGCCAGTCCATTTTAGCAGGAACCAGAGCCTGATCCTGCGGGGTTTCCGGCAGGGGGATCACAGGCTCTGGCGGGAGTACTTGATTATTGTTCTTCAATGGTGATGGTGATGATCTTGTCTCCAGGCGGCAGATCAGCTCCAGCCTGGGGGTTCCTGGGTGTGAGGCTCTCCACCACATCCATACCCTCCACGACCTCGCCAAAGATCGTGTAGCCCCCATTCAAATCAGGCACAGCGTCGTAAGTGATGAAGAACTGGCTGCCGTTGCTTTCAGGTCCCGCATTGGCCATCGCCACCAGTCCGGCGCGGTCGAAGACCAGATCGGACGAGGTTTCATTGCTGAAGCGGTAGCCTGGTCCGCCGTAGCCCGTCGCTGTGGGATCCCCGGTCTGAGCTACATAACCCGGCAGAACACGATGGAAGGTAATTCCATCAAACCAGCCCTGCTCAGCCAGGTAGATAAAGGAATTCACTGCCAGGGGAGCGATATCAGGATAGAGTTCAATCACAAAGCTGCCCTTTTCGGTCTCGACCGTGGCCCGGTAAGTCTTGTCCGGGTTGAGAGTCATCGGGGGGCATTCGGTGAACTGCTGATCTTCTAGCTTGATGAGCTCGACATAGGCGGTGAGGGTCTGGACATCTGCCTGGGCTTCATACAGGCTGTTGACTTTGAGATAGGGAGTACCGGGTATGCCCAGGTTCTGGCCATCGATCCAGGCAGCCTCCCCCTTGGCAACGATCTCGTCACTGTTGTAGTCGGCTTCAAACTGGCCTTTGATCCGAAGTACTTGGAGGCAATACAAAGGCATCGCTATATCGCGCTGGTGCTGTTCATTCACAAGCTCGGCTCGCCCG
>JARROG010000125.1:0-7441 GCA_037384185.1 Anaerolineales bacterium
CTGGGGACACTAGAAGGCATCGATATAGGAACTAATTCCCTTCACTTCAGAAAAAGAGGAAGCGTCCCCTTCACACCACCAGGTGTACTTAACCCTGTACTGCCCTGGGATCAGCTGGATCTCAGCATAAGTTTTAGACCGGACCGAGAAGAACCCGGTCACTCCCGTGTCGGACTCCTTCAGCTCGATCTGCAGCCAGGAATCTGTGCGATTGTTCAAGCCATAATAGACACATTTATCTGGATGGTCCACGCAGTAGCTCTGCAGCATCCACGGGTTTTCCGGGGTGGGTTCCTGCTCATCAGACGCCTGCTGGTCTTCCTCCTGGACGGTTGCTTCAGGATCCGGTGTGCCCTCCTCTGCAGGAGTTCCTTCCGGGGTGGCTGTGTAAGACAGGGCTTCGCCAGCAGCTTTCGCACGCTCTGCAGCCAGGGTGCTGGCCACTGCGGTTTGAATATAGGCCTCTGAAACCTGATCAGTTTGGGTTGGGGTAAGAATCAGACAGCCCGCCAGAACAATGGAACCCAAGATTGAGGTCAGAATCAAAGCCGATCGTCTGTTCATGTTGTCCTTTCAATAATCCGGGTGGGCTGCGGCAGCCAACTCATTTTGATTATAACAAACAACCCACGGCTCTCCTCGACCACCGAAACCACCTAACAGGGCTGTCAGGTATCCACAATTCTAATCATTCAAGCGAAATATCCTCCCCAATCGCGTTCTAAGGAAACTTTTACGTCCCCCATCCCATCTTTGTTATAATGGTGGCTGGTCAGCTGGCAACCGGTGGGAGGAGGAAAATATGTTGAAGGAATTCAGGAAATTTGCCCTGAAGGGCAATGCAATTGATATGGCGGTAGGCATCATCATTGGAGCCGCCTTCAGCACGATTGTCAATTCCCTGGTGAACGATATCATCATGCCCCCCTTTGGCTGGCTGCTGGGCGGCGTGGATTTTGAAAATTTCTACCTCACCATCGAACCCGGCTCCCCTGCCGGTCCATATTCCTCCCTGGCTGATGCCCAGGCTGCTGGTGCGGTGACTGTCAATTACGGGGTATTCATTAATTCACTGATCACCTTCCTGATCGTTTCCCTGGCCATGTTCTTCCTGATCCGGGCTATCAACCGCTTGCAGACAAAAAATGAAGCCGGGCAGGAAAGCGAACCGACCAGCAAGAAATGCCCTTTTTGCTACGAAGACATCCCGCTCCAGGCCAGCCGCTGCCCGCACTGTACCTCCCATTTAGAGAGAGGATAAACTGATGGCAAAATCCCCCACCCGTGAGAGGATCTCCTCCTCACCCAACACGGAACACAAGCGGCTGCCCCCCTGGCTGCGGGTTAAATCGGGCAGCACGCGCACATTCCAGGATGTGAGTGCCCTGATGGAAGGGCAATCTCTGCATACCGTCTGCCAGGAAGCACTCTGCCCCAACCGGGGGGAGTGCTGGGGAGCTGGCACTGCAACATTCCTGCTCCTGGGTGATGTCTGCACTCGGGCCTGTAAATTCTGTGACGTCAAACACGGCCAGCCTGGGTCCCTGGATTGGGACGAACCTGAACGCATTGCTCAATCCATCAAAACCATGGAGTTGGAACACGCGGTCGTGACCAGCGTCAATCGCGATGAACGTCGAGATGGAGGTGCGCCGATCTTCGCCATGCTCATCCGCCGTATCCGCCAGATCCGGCCCGGCTGCTCCGTAGAAGTGCTCATACCCGATTTCAAAGGAAGTCTGGAAGCTCTCAAGATCGTCATGGACGCCCGGCCGGATATCCTCAATCACAACATCGAAACCGTGCCCAGACTGTATAAGGCTATCCAACCCCAGAGCTCCTATCAGGTATCCAAAGCCACATTGGTAAACGCCAAAAAACTGCAGCCAACAGCCATCACCAAGTCCGGGATCATGGTCGGTATGGGAGATAACCTGGAAGAGGTCAAAGAGACCATGGCTGAGATCCGCAGCTGGGACGTGGACATCCTCACCATCGGTCAGTACCTCCAGCCCAGCAAGAATCCCTGGAATTGGGCTTTAAATGGGTAGAAAGCGCGCCTCTGGTGCGCTCTTCCTACCGAGCAGCAGAGCAGGTTCGGGCACTGTCAGCTACGTTCCTGGAATAATCAGACCAATCAATATCCCAACCAATTTTTAGGACATTCATGGAAGAAACGCTATCTTTTCTACCTTTATTGATTGTCATATTCCTGGCATTTCTGGTGCCGATCACCCTGTCGCGCTTTAAAAAGCTGCGGCTGCCCATTGTGGTAGGAGAGATCATTGCCGGCATCATTGTCGGCCGGAGTGGATTTGGCTGGGTAGCACATCAAGAAATGATCCTCGACTTGCTGGCCGAACTGGGCTTCGTTTTCCTGATGTTCCTCTCCGGGATGGAAATCGACTTTACAAGTCTGGACCTATTCTCCAAGGGTAAAAAAGATCAGGACCAGCCGGCAAGCCCGATCAGTCTGGCCGGAATCTCCTTCGTACTCACGCTGGCCCTCTCCACCCTGATCGGGTTTATCCTCACCTGGACCGGTTTGGCCTCCAACCCGTGGATGATCTCCTTGATACTTTCCACAACCTCACTGGGAGTGGTGGTCCCGGTTCTGAAAGAACAGGGGTTGAGCACGGGGAGATACGGTCAGACATTGTTGATTGCAGCCCTGATCGCCGATTTTGTCACCATGCTGCTGATCACGGTGGTTGTGGCAGCTCTCTCCCATGGGCTGACCCTGGATATTCTGTTAATCGGATTGTTGTTTGTAGCTTTTTTCCTGGTTTACTTCTTCGGCGGTATGTTCTTCAATCGCATTAAGGGCGTCAGGCGTGTGCTTGAGGAGCTCAGTTCGGCTACGTCCCAGATCAAAGTCCGGGCTTCGTTCACAATGATGCTGATCTTCGTCGCCCTGGCGGAAATGCTGGGAACAGAGATCATTCTGGGAGCTTTCCTGGCAGGAGCGATCATCTCCCTTCTCAAAAAGCCTGAAGACGAGGAGCTTATCCACCAATTGGATGCCATCGGCTACGGATTCTTCATTCCAATTTTCTTTATTATGGTTGGGGTCGATTTCAACCTGAGCTCTCTGATCAGCTCCTCCTCCGCGCTGCTGCTGGTGCCTATCCTGCTGGTCTCCGCGGCGGTAGTGAAGCTTCTGCCTTCCCTGGTTTTCAAATCCAATTTCAGCTGGAAGCAAACCCTGGCTGCTGGCACACTGCTGTCCAGCAGGCTTTCCCTGATCATCGCCGCCTCTGCCATCGGGCTCCGGATCGGTGTGATCTCCGAACCATTCAACGCGGCTATCATCCTGATGGCAATCTGCACCGTCGTCATCGCCCCTCCCTTGTTCGTCAAGCTGGTTCCATTAGAGGAAAGCCGGGAAGATTCAGTCACCGTCATCATGGGGGCAGGACCAATTGGTTTCCAGGTAGCCCAGTACCTGCAATCTCATGGAGACCGGGTAGTGCTGATCGATGAGGATCCCGCCCGGATCGAACGCGCCCACAGATTCGAACTGGAAGCTATCCAGGCTCCAACAGACAGCTACCATTCCGAGACTGAGCAGCTGCTCAACAACGCAAACAGGCTGGTCTGTGTCTTCAGCGATGTGGAGAAGAACTACCGGATCTGCAGTCGGGCCAGAACCACTTACGGTATCAATCACGTGGTGGCCAGGCTGTCCGTGCCGGGGGAAATCAGCCGCTTTGAAAAGTTGGGGGTAACTCCCCTCAACGCTGCCACCGATCAGGCTATCTTGCTGGGACTGGTGACCCGCAATCCTACCATGTATGAGCTGCTGACCCGGACGGATGACGCCCGGGACCTGTGTGAGATCGCCATTCGCAATCCCAGATATCTCAACAGGCCGCTGCGGGAGATCGAATTTCCGAATGATCTGCTGGTAGTTGCGGTTCGAAAGGGAGGTGAGCTGATCGTTCCCACCGGAGAAACCGTACTGCAGCGGGGGGATCAGCTTACGGTACTTGGTCCAAATGACTGTGTGGAAAATACCCGCAGTCTGTTCAGCTGATCACTCCAGCTCCCAGGGCGGCAGGCCGGACTCATCCTCTTCAGCCGGGAACAGGGAAGCTCTAATCTCTTGTCCCAGATTTGGGAATCCGTCCGCGGCCGCTGCCAGCAGTCCAAAACACCCTGTTAGCATCATATCCCCATAGGGCGCCGGGAAATAGGTTCTCAACTCAGATCCGCGCATCAAATTGCGCCGCGGTCCTGTGATCACCACATCATAGGCGTCTTCGCCGAGCGGGTAGGGTTTAGAAGCGTAGATCAGTGCGCCGTGGCCGTGATCATCGAAGACCTGGTCATGCTTGAGACTGCCAGCGGCGAAATCCTTCAACAAGCGGTCCATTTTCTCTCTGTCAATCAATCCAGTGTGGTGTTCGAATACCCCCTCAACCCGTTTTCCCTGGAGCCTGAAAGCCAGCGTATGGAAATTCCCCACATTGGCAATCATCACTCTCTCCCGACCACCAACCTCTGGATCTAAAGTGGATCCCAGTACCGCAGCCGGGGCGGTATCCATGACCAGGAGCGGGGCATCCAGGTTCCGGGCGGAGTCTTCCACCGCCAGCAGGCGGGTCATCTTCGCCGGGATCTCACCGCGCTGGAAGGCCAGGCGGCTGAGGGGCAAGCCCAGATCCTCTTCCCCGCCGGGATCCAACCTTTCAGCCAAATAATCAAAGCGAAACTGACGGTCCGAGTAATCTGGCGGCGCTGCGCCGTGGTCGAAGACGGCCACCGCCGCTCCGTCCAGATCGTCCAGAGAGACCCCGAATTTCTCCAGAGCAGAAGCGATAGCGTTGAAATCAAAATCCTTGAGCTCGATCCGTTTGACAGCTGCTGGAAGGCTTCGGATCTCATCCTCGCTGAGAATCTCCACTCCACTCTCCTGGAGCAGATCCAGGTCATCATCGAAACTGCGGGCAGCATCCGGGCTGGCATACAGGGCATAACCAGCTTTCAGGTGGTCACGGGCAGCCCAATGGCTGGGACCGCCTCCCATGGTCACACCTGTTAACGCCAGGGGGTCACCGCGCCGGGTCGCTTCCTTGATCTTCCGGAAGATTATCATGGTCGGTGAGGGGACCACCAGTTTATATCCATTTTCAAGGGCCAGGCCGGATTGGTACAGAAAAATATCCTGAGTCCCTGTGCCGATATCTACCGTTAATATTTTCATCTGCTTGCTCCCCGGATGGGATCCGTTATTGTTCTAGTATAGTACATTTCTAGTGCGGCCTGCTGCCAGCGTTACTTCCGAAATTGGAGTCAGCTGTTCCAGCTCTGGATCTCAGAAATTTGGTCTGACCTGGTATATAATCAAATCAATAGTAAAAGTTCGGGGTCTTTGACTGGATTCGCAGGGGTCAATAAAAAGCGGAAAATGAAGATCCCATCAAGCCCATAAAAAGGAGGGAACAGCATGACTCATATCATCACCAGCTTGTGCTTGCGGGACGGTGGGTGTATCGAGGTTTGCCCGGTAGATTGTATTGTCCCCGGGCAGCCGATCGAGGAATGGCCCTGGATGTATATCGATCCGGACACCTGCATTGACTGCGGAGCTTGCGTACCCGAATGTCCTTACGAAGCGATCTTTATGGAAGATGAAGTCCCCAGCGATTACGAGGCTGTCGGCGGCGAATACATCAGCAAGGTGGGGTTGACCGGTCATTATGAGAATACAGATCATAACGGCGATGATGTGGTTTTGGATTGCGTCAGACAACTTGAAGAGGGAGAAGTTGTAGACCTGACAGATGACATCCAGGCCAATTACGATTTCTTCTCAGATGGCCCCGGTTATGATGCTTGACTGAATTAACCACGACCTTCTGCTCATAGTGCTGACATAATTACGTTCAACAAGCCTTGCTGCGTCCTACCCAGCGAGGCTTGTTTCTTTTCCCCTAAATCGTGATCTGTTCTTAACTATGTTGGTGAGGGTGTTGAGCAAACTCACTTCTGTTTAAACTGGTCCAGCCAGAAATTGATCTCATCCTCATCGATCTGGGGGTCCTCACCTTTTAAGTTTTCCCCATTTCCAGTAGACCTCTTCCTCAGCAAGGCAGCGAACTCCTGGGAAGGCATAACTATGCTGTGACAGCTGCGCACCTCAGCCTGTATAACGCGGTCGGAACTGACCACTGTCCAATTCTTGGCAGAACCCCCAAGACGCTGGAGACGGGAGATGATTGCCTGATCGGCAGTTTTCTCCCGGGGAACGAAATGGGCTTTCACTCTGCCAAATGACCGGCTGCCAGATTGGGAAGGCGCGGCCCGGTCAAAATAGATCTCAATCTGGGTTCGCTGCTGGCTGGCATATTCCCCCAGGATCTCAATCAGGGAATTTTCGTCGTCAAGATCTTCCAGGGTCAGTCCGGGGATATGTGGAATTAGATTATGTCCATCAACCAGGTATGGCATGAGCGCCCTCTTGTCCTGTTCCGTGTCAAATGGGTAATGCCGAGATATCGAACTTGTGCTATGATGGAGTACAGCCCAAATCATTATACCAAAGGCATTTCTGACCATGAATCAGGCAAAAAAGCTCCTTTTTTATCTCGTTCTGAATGTCATTGTGTCGGCTGTCACCATCCTGGCAGTTCTGTTCATCTGGGAAAAAACCCAGCTCAAAGACGTCCTGCTGGACGCCGGGGGCCGCCAGGGATCAGTCAGCGCGACCGCTGAAACTCCCGTTCCTACAGAAGATACCGGTGGTCAGCTGATCCAGATCAGCGAGGTAGGCGGTATCGGCAATCTGGCCACAGAATACGTCCGCCTGACCAGGCCTAACGGTGACCCGGAAGACACGGTATCACTGCAGGATTGGCGCATCAAGGATGAGAACAACCACGAATACGTCATCCTCGAGCAGTCCGGTTTGCCCAGCCTGGAACTGCACGGCCAGGGTGCAGTGAATATCTACACCAAGGAGGGAAGCAGCAATCCCATCGAGCTTTATTTGGGGCTGTCAGATCCTATCTGGCAGCCGGGAGAGACGGTTTCCCTGCTCGATCCCGAGGGTGAAGTCCACGATACCTACATCATCCCCTGACTTATCTAATTCAAGAGTAAAAGGCTGCCTCTTTCAAGGCAGCCTTTTTTATGTTTCGTCCGAAAACTGCTTCTTCCGACCAGCTCAATTGCCCATGGTCAGCGGCACCCAACTGGAGAAGCTTTCCAGGTGTCCCCACAGAGCGCTGTAAAAAGTAAAAGCCCAGAAGGCGGCGGTTATCAGCAGGACTGCTGCCGCCAAGTAGCGGAAGGTTTGATTCTTCTTGATCAGTTTCAGTCCAGGAGCAGCTGCGATCCCGCCCAGGCCAGCCAGAATAAAACCAATCCCCGACAGAACTGGGTCTTTGGTCAGCGGCAGGTCAATGATCCGCCAGCCAACCACCAGGGCATAAACACC
>JARROG010000126.1:0-7471 GCA_037384185.1 Anaerolineales bacterium
TGGGCACAGCAGAGACTGCAGGCATGGGATTTGTCTCAGCGGGAGGCTACCACCATCATATCGGGTTCAATATTTGGCAGGGAAGAGGCGCGCCGGCTCCCCCTCAAGATTCCCTGGGGCTGCGGTATTTCACAGTTATCCTGCCAAACCAATCCTCTCTAGCCGAGGTACTGGATCGGGTGAATAGGGCAGGCCTTCACCGCGAGGAAACCCGGGAAGGGATCCTCGTCTCTGACCCCTCAGACAATGGTGTACTGTTGAAAGCCAATGGATAACCGAAAGATCCTGAGTCTTAGCTGAGGGTATCGTTAACAGCGGTCCTGGAGAAATCAGTCAGCCCTCAGGCTGTTCTACTTCCCTTTTCCCCAACTTGCCTTGATGGCAGCGATCAAGCCTTTGAAGAAGCTGCCGTTAACCATGGTCAGCACTCCTTCCAGAGCTGCCCGGGAAACAGCTCCTCCACTCATCATCCCAATCGCCCGCAGCGGCATCGATTGCACCATCGAGCGCATCATCAACGCCGAGGAACTGTCGGGGTCTGTCTTGACGAGGCCCTCGACCTGTTTTTGCAAATAGCTGGCCAGCCAGCGGCCGACCAGGGATCCGCTCAGATCACTCACCGGGGTATTCATGGTGTAACTGCCCTTCTTTCTCAGCCGGTTCTCGGGTAGGCGCCGTCCTAAAAGTTCCTCAAAATCCTCCCGACTGATTTCGGCGCTGGCGGGAAAATTGACATAGGCGGACAGTTGATCGCGTTCAGCAACAGCAGCTTCCAGCCTGTTGGAGCTGACCTGGACTTCTCCTGTTGAGCGGATATCACGGGACGAGGCACCCACCAATATCCTGAAAATGCCGCTTTCCACCTGCCAATCCTGAAGTTCTGTGCTGTAGAAGGCAAATGCCCTGCGGTCCAGGTTAAAAATGACCTTTTTTTGCTCTCCAGGACGCAAATCGACCTTACTGAAGCCCTTGAGCTCCTTGACGGGCCTGAAGGCTGTAGGCGCTGTCGGGCTGACATAGAGCTGGATTGTTTCCTTCCCTGACCTGGAACCGGAATTCTTGATTTGCAAACTGACCTGCAAAGTATCTCCTTCTGAGATCTGGGGTGCGCTGAGCTCCAGGTCACCATATTCAAAGGTGGTATAACTCAGCCCATGCCCGAAGGGAAAAAGCACTTCCCGGTCTACTGTATCGAAGAACCGATAGCCGACATAGAGGCTTTCGCGGTATTCCACCGTCCTGGGACCACCGGGAAAATATTGATAAGAGGGGGTATCCTCCAGAGCCCGGGGAAAGGTCTCAGCCAGCTTACCGCTGGGGTTGACCAGGCCGTAGAGAATATCCGCAATTGCTCCACCTCCCGCCTGTCCTCCCAGGTAGCCTTCCAGGACCGCCTGCACCCGGTCGATCCAGGGCATTTCTACCGGGGAGCCATTGCTCAGCACCACAACCACCCGGGAGCTGACATCCGCTACTGCCTCGATCAAGCGGTTATGGCTCTCTGGCAGCCGCATATGTTCCCGGTCTAGGCCCTCTACTTCAAAATCATCGGGCAGTCCGGCACAGATCACGACCAGCTCGGCCTGCCTGGCCAGTTCGACTGCCTGGACGATCAAGGCAGGGTCCAATTCCAGGCTGTTTTCTCGATATCCCGGTGCAAATTGGATCGGACCTTCCCCGGTGATGCGGATCATCTCACTCTGAATGGTCTCCATCCGGGAAGGATTGACCAGGGAGCTTCCAGCGCCCTGGTAGCGCGGAGTCCGGGCCATTTCGCCGATCAGAGCGACCTGACAGTCTTTTTCCAGGGGCAGCGTCTTTTCCTGGTTTTTCAGCAGAACCGCCCCTTCCCCGGCAGCAGTCCGGGCCAGGCTGTGATGAGCGTCCCGATCATAAGAGAAATCCTCTGCCAGGGCATCCTGGGTTTTGAAGATCAGGCTCAAGATGCGTTCCAGAGCCCGATCCAGAATTGACTCCTCCAGGCGGCCCTCCCTGACAGCTAACCCTATCTGGGCGTTGTTGCCGATATTCGGTCCGGGCATCTCGATCTCCAGTCCGGCCGCTAGAGCTTCAACCCGCTGGTTGGCCAGGGCTGGGCTCCTCTGACTGCGATCTCGAACCCCGCCAGATAGATCTCCCGCAGTGCTCGCTCATCGACCAGAGCATCAATGCTCATCCTGCGGTACTCCTGGTTGTTGACCGCGAAATGTTTCAGGGACGTCCCAATCCCCAGACTTTGCACACCGTTGATATAGTTTTTAGCTAACTCACCTGACAAATATGGGTCTTCTGAGAAGTATTCAAAATTACGTCCGCAGAGCGGAGAGCGCTTGATATTCGCCCCGGGTCCAAGGATCACTCCAACCTTCTCTTCTTTGCATTCCTCTGCCAACGCCCGGCCTACCTCGTAGATCAACTCTCGATTCCAGGTTGCCGCCAGGGCGGAAGCTGTCGGGAAGCAGGTCGCCGGCACAGTATCTACCAAACCGATCTGAGAGGGATCCCCCTGCTGCTTGCGCAGGCCATGAGGTCCATCCGTTACCATGACGGTCGGGATGCTCAGGCGCTCTAAACCTTTCAAATGCCAGAAATCCCTTCCGGAGCAGAAGGACGATTTCTCATCCAGTGTCATCTGGGCGATCAGATCTTTGATTTTTTGGATATCTTTCAAGGCTGCCTCATCCTGTCTGCTGGTTAGTGATGAACATCGATGTTGAAGATCAAATTATGGTTTCCCACAGCACATTAGATGAAATTATACTTCCTGCTGTTCCTATGTTGGGAACTTTTCATAACTACGAATCCCCGTCATTTCCGATCTCATGCCAGTTAAATGATTATTTATTTCCAGTAAGATGGGACCATCTCAGCAAATCTAAATATTAAAAGAGGAATTGAGATCAAGTATTTACGGAGGAGTAAAAAATGAAAGTCAACGGGAAAGTTGTCCTCGTCACGGGAGGCGGGAGTGGGATTGGCCGTGCGCTGGTGCTGGACCTGCTGTCCAGGGGCGCTTCTGTAGCCGCAATTGACATTGACAAGGAAGGCCTGGACGAAACCGTCAAGCTGGCAGGCGATAAGCAGGACCGCCTTTCAAGCCATATCGCTGATATCACAGATCGGACCGCCGTTGAAGCACTGCCGGAAAAGGTCATAGCCATCCACGGCGCAATCGATGGCCTGATCAACAATGCCGGAATCATCCAGCCCTTCGTGAGAGTCAATGACTTAGAGTATGACGCCATCCAGCGGGTGATGAATGTGAATTTCTTTGGCACCATAAATGTCACTAAGACCTTCCTGCCCTATTTGCTGGAACGGTCGGAGGCCCATATTGTCAGCATGTCCAGCATGGGCGGATTCCTGCCGGTTCCAGGTCAGACTGTCTATGGGGCGTCCAAAGCAGCGATCAAACTCTTCACGGAGGGATTACATTCTGAACTGATGGACACCAACGTCCACGTTACGGTGATCTTCCAGGGTTCTACTAACACCAATATCGCCCAGAATTCAGGATTGACCGACCTCCCAGGTGACGCACAGAGTGCAGAAGATAGCGGATTCAAAGTGATGACACCTGAAGATGCTGCCCGTCAGATTCTGGATGCTATGGAAAAAAACAAGTACCAGGCCGCTGTTGGCAGCGATGCCTCGATGATGTACTTGCTGTCGAGATTAGCGCCCAAGCAGGCAGCCAAGCTGATCTTCAACCAGATGAAATCCCTGCTGCCGGATAAATGACAAAGAACTCCGCAGCGATCGAATAAACAGGAACACGCTGGCTGGCTGCAAGCGTGTTCTGCGTTATGGCCCAGAACATCATTCCTTAGCGTATAATCAAGAAAGGTGAAGATGGATAAAGAAATTGACCGGAGCGCTGACGCCCCTGCGGACCGGTAAGAGTAATCTCAAGCATGCACATCCAGGACAAAATATGACGCCAAGACTCAACGTTCTCCAGGGCTTCCAAGACCAATACAGCGAAAAACCCAGATGGATTACCCGCTCCCCTGGGCGGGTGAATATTATCGGAGAACACACCGATTACAATGCTGGCTTTGTGCTGCCGATGGCTATTGATTATGCCGCCTGGGTTGCCCTCAAACCCCGCTCCGACAGACTGGTGCGGGTCACCGCCCTAGATAAGGACCAGACATCAGAATTCAGTTTGGATGACCTTTCCAAAGGACAAGGAGACTGGCAGGATTATCTTATTGGCGTTGCTTGGGCACTTCAGCAGGAAGGATTCGAGTTAAATGGGTGGGAAGGAACCTTAGCGGGGGATGTGCCGATTGGTGCCGGTCTGTCTTCCTCTGCAGCTCTTGAACTGGCTGTAGCTCGAGCGTTTTGCCTGGCGTCAAAGCTGGAATGGGATCCCCGCCGCATGGCTCTGATCTGCCAGAACGCAGAGAACCACTGGGTGGGAGTGAATTCAGGGATCATGGACCAGATGGTTTCTGCCTGTGGGAAAGAGAATTCCGCCCTGTTGATCGACTGCCGCAGCCTGGAAACACGCCAGGTACCGCTGCCTGACGACATCCGGGTCGTCATCCTGGATACCACCACACGCCGTGGACTGGTGGACTCTACCTATAATGAATTGAGAGCCCAGTGCGAGGCAGTGGCCTGCCATTTTGATGCTGACGCTTTGCGCGATGTTTCCCTGGAACAGCTCCTCGACAGTGCCGGTCTCCTGAACATCACCCTCTACCACCGCGCCCGGCACGTGATCACCGAGAACCAGCGGGTTCTGGAAGCAGTTCAGGCCTTAGAAAAAGGTGACGGGGAGAGCCTGGGAAGATTGATGAACGAGAGCCACCGCAGCCTGCGCGATGATTATCGGGTCTCCCGGGAGGAATTGGACCAAATGGTGGAGATCGCCCAAGCAGAGCCGGGCTGTTTTGGGGCCCGGATGACCGGGGCTGGGTTCGGAGGCTGCGCTGTGGCCCTGGTGAAAGCTGACCTGGTGGAGGATTTTGAGTACAATGTCCCCCGGAAATTTCTGCGCAAGACCGGCCTGGAACCCAAGGTCTACCTTACCGAGGCCTCAAACGGGACCAGCTTCGAGGAAATTTCCTAATCCACTCCCTGGGGATATACCATTTAAACCAAATAATCTGAACGACCCCAGCGATTAATTCTCAAGATCATTACTCATTAAATGGGAATTTTCAGGGGTTAAGTTCCGGATCCGGATCGATTTCGATCAAGTTGTCCGTCTCGTACAGCTCTTGCAGTAGAGCGAGGCTTTTCTGGGCTTCATCCTCATCCAGCACGCTGATGGCGAAGCCAACGTGAATGATCACATACTGGCCGATTTCGACCTCAGGGACGACCTCAAGGCAGGCTTCCCGCACCACTCCCCCAAAATCTACCTTAGCCATCTTGATGCCCCCCGCATCATAGAGCTCAATCACCTTTCCAGGCACGCCGAGGCACATATACCCTCCTAAATACAACCTTTAATCATCATCTTGTAACCGGCCTCATTCAGCAGGCAGGATTGCCCGGGCAAAATCAGCAGGCTGGATCCCCGGGGTTTCAATTCCATGCTGCTGGTAATATTCCCGGATCGCTTCCAGGACCGCCCCATATTCAGCGGAGATATCTTCCAGGGCATCTTCCAGCCCAACCAGATCCTCGGCCGGATAGAAAAAGAAGTCCCCGGAAAGCTGGACATCCCGGATGACGTCCCCGTCCTGCACTGCCGTGACCTGGATTAGGCCGCCCTCGGCCTTGTAGGACTGATGGAGGACGTAGACATCCTCTCTTATTTTAACCGAATCTTCCGGCAGTCGGTTATCGTTCTCGAATAACCAATCCTCTGTGTCCATCGCCTTGAAAATCTCATCTGCTTTTGTTTCCAGCGTCGCATCTATTTGGTTCTTGATCAGGTGACTCCCCAACATAGGCATGAAACGATCGATCAGGTCCTCAGCGATCAAAGCTGTATCCGGCACCCGCCCGGTCACTGCCTTGATGGTGGTCAGGTTCTCCCGGAGTGTTTTATATACCTTATCCCGGACTTTCTCACTTGGGACCCGGAGGCATTTGCTCATGGTCTCATGGTCAAAGTCCAGGATAAAGTTGCCAACCAGAATGACCATATCATTGATCTCTGCTGCGCCGTTTCCGGAAATCTTCTGATTCTGGTAGAGAATGTCGTTGACCGGTTTATAAACCGCGTCCACCCCAAATGCCCGATAGGTTTGAACAACCGGATCCAGGAACTTACGGTAGAAATCGGTCTTTTTTGCTGGCACTTCTGGATGATCTGCCGGCAGCACAAGCTGATAAAAAAGCTGCTCGCCGTCCAGGAAAACTGCGCCGCCACCCACTTCGCGCCGGAAAACTGGAATGCCCTGCTCTTCTGTATAAGCAAGATCGATCACCTGCCGGGCGTTTTGGTGGCAGCCAATGCACACATAGGGAGTCGCCGGCCTGAGAATGAAGAGAGCCTCTCTGTTCAGGTAAGCAGCCGCATGATACAAAGCCTGGCTCTGCTGCCAGGAGACCTTATCTAGAAAATAATATTCCACAAGTTCCTTCCTGATTCCATAATTTTTATCTTTAGCGCGTATCCCAATCCGAGATGATCTTTTCCGCCCTGGACAGGATCTCGGGGATGACAGCAGATATCTCAGGACTGAGTTCCGTCCCGATACCCATGTCCAGCGGCACAGCACCAATCAGGTACAGACAGCCCGGAAGCTTTTCCCGGAACTTAGCCAGACCGAGCACTTCCTGAAAGGTGATCTGATGGTCGGACATCTTGATCCCGGTGTACATTGGGATCTGTTCCCCTTCCATCTCAATCACGGAACCGGGATCCTGGCCTGCGTTGACCGCATCCAGGATCAGTTACTGCTGACAATGGCCTCAGAAGCATCGAACTCAATTTTGCACAATTACCAAGTCCATTGTTAATTCGTCATTCCCCATCTTTCCCCATCAAAAAGCTCGGTCCTGAAACACTGCTTCTGATAATCGAGATACTCTTCAATGGTCATCGGTGGCTTGGAGTTCTTGATGATATCCCTGGCTTTTGCGGCATCTCCATAGAGCATATCGATAGCCGTCATGGCCATAAGCTTGGCCGAACCGAGAATATTCAATTCCTTATCCACGATAGCATAATCCGTACCGTGACCGGTGCCTGTCGCTGGGCGTCATTCCCTCGCGAACGTTGGTAACGCTCGCCCAACGCAGTCCCCTTGCCCCGAACCAGCAGCCGCCGGAGGCCAGATCCCGGCCGGCAATCGTGTAGTAGGCCTGCAGACTTTCGAAGCGGTGCAGGTCGTGTTTGTCCGCGATCCAGAGGGATTTCATCAGCTGCCCGGCCGCCAGCGTTGTTTCACGGATCATGGTGCGCAGCATTTCGTTGCGGCGCATCCTGCGGGGACGATATTCGGGAAATACCATGGTTATTCTCCTGTTCTGTCAAATATGATCGCAGACGTTTCAGCTGCCT
>JARROG010000127.1:0-8326 GCA_037384185.1 Anaerolineales bacterium
GACCAGATATTGTCCGGTTTGATACCAGGCAGGAGATGCTGCAAGCGACCGTTGATGGAGAAGTAGAGGGTGCAGTTGTCCAGCTGCAGGAATTTGAAAAAGTAGCTGGCGACTATCCAGATCTGGAGCTAGCCGGTTCTATTTCTGGTGATCTGTCCACACAGGGAGGGTTCATCTTAGGCACAAATGAGATTGGCCAGGATGTGTTCTCCAGGCTGATTTGGGGTACGAGGATCGCGTTGATCATCGGTTTCAGCGCTTCCCTGGTGGCTCTTTTCCTGGGTGTTCCACTGGGATTGTTAGCCGGGTATGTGGGCGGTCCTTTTGATAGATTGCTGAGTTTATTGATGGACTCCTTGTACGCGTTTCCGGGCTTAATCCTGGCTATCGCCATCACGGCCGTTCTGGGTCCCAGCGTGTTGAATGTGATCGTGGCAATCGCTGTGCTCTACATCCCTACCTATTATCGTATCGTGAGGGGGCAGACCTTGTCGGTCAAAGAAGAGGTCTATATTGAAGCTGCCCAGAGCATTGGCGCCAAACGGGGAGATATCCTTTGGCAGTATATCTTCCCCAACGTTATTCCCTCTGTCGCGATTATTTTCTCTGTAAATGTCGCTGACGCGATTTTGACTGGCGCAGGTCTATCCTTCCTTGGCCTTGGTCTTCCCCCAACTATCGCCGATTGGGGCATCGATCTGGCCCGCGGCCAGAGGTTCATCCAGACAGCCTGGTGGATGATTACCTTCCCCGGGTTTGCGATCATGCTGATCGTGCTGGCATTTACGATGATGGGTGAAGGCTTAATGGAAATATTCAACCCTAAATTACGGGAGCGTTAATGCAGGAAGAAATCTTATATTCAATTCGTGACCTTACTGTTAGCTATCATACCCGAGCGGGTGATGTCGTGGCTGTGGATGACGTGACCATGGATGTCATGAGCGGAGAAATCCTGGGTTTGGTTGGAGAGTCAGGATGTGGAAAATCGACTCTTGGCAAAGCCCTGCTCCGGCTCCACACCGGACTGGCTGAGATCACGTCAGGAGAGCTGGTTTTTGAAGGGACTGATCTGATGAAACTGGCACCCAGAGAGATGACGAATATCAGGGGGGCAAAACTGGGAATGATCTTCCAGGACCCGATGACCTCCTTGAACCCGGTCCAGCGGATCGTTGACCACATCAAGGAAACCATCCTTGCCCATGAAGCGGTGTCCGAGCTGGTGGCAGAACAGAGAGCCGGAGAGATCATTGAGCTCCTGGGTATCCGCCGCGAACGATTGGATGATTACCCCCACCAGATGTCAGGTGGTATGCGGCAGCGGGTGATGATCTCATTGGCTCTGGCCCTCCATGCAGAACTGGTGGTAGCTGACGAGCCTACTACTTCTCTCGACGTGATTGTAGAAGCCAAATTCCTTGATCTGCTCAAGGACCTTCAAGAGAAGTTCAATTTGACGATTTTGATGATCACCCACAATATCGGCGTTGTTGCTGAAGTGGCTGATAGGGTTGCGGTGATGTATGCCGGAAAGATCATGGAAATAGGCACGGTCGATGAGGTGTTCTTAAAGCCCAAACATCCTTATACCCAAGGACTGCTTTCCTCAGTTCCTAACATCAAGCTGGACGATAAAGACCTCTACCACATGGAAGGAATGCCGCCTAATCTGTTAGATCCCCCCAAGGGCTGCCGCTTTCACCCCCGCTGCCCTTATGTAATGGATAAATGCCGATCACAGGTACCCCAACTGACCGTGATTGAAGGAAGGCAGAAAGCTGCATGTTTTCTGTACGAAGAAGTAAAGGCCAGGGAGGTAGTGAATGGTTAGTATGGTTGAAACACAATCGGAAGGTCAGCAGGACCTTCAGGTCGGGGAAATCCTGGTTGACGCCCAAAACATTACCAAGCATTTTCCCCTTGAGACGGGTTTGATCGCTAATATGCTTAGCAGGGGTGAGATTCCCAGTGTCAAGGCAGTGGATGGGGTCAGCTTCTTCATTCGCAAGGGAGAAGTCTTTGGATTGGCTGGTGAAAGCGGTTCTGGAAAATCGACAATCGCCCGCCTGGTCTTGCGATTGCTGGAGTTGACAGATGGGAAGATCCTTTTCAATGGAATTGATCTCCATTCATTATCTATGGAGGATATGCGCCACATGAGGTCCAGGATGCAGCTGGTTTTCCAGGATCCCCTGGCATCTCTCAATCCGCGTATGACCATTGGTAGAGCGATTGAACATCCAGCCCAGATCCATTTTCCTGAACTGACTGATGATCAGCGCAAGGAACGGGTCTTGGAGATTCTGGAAGCCGTAGGGTTAGTCCCTGCGGGCAACTTCTATGATCTTTACCCTCACCAGATCTCGGGAGGACAGCGCCAGCGCATCGTATTGGCCAGGGCTTTGGTCACTCGACCTGAATTGATCGTCGCTGACGAGCCAATCGCAATGGCTGACGTTTCTGTTCGGGCTCTACTCTTGGACCAGATGCTGGAACTCAAAGATAATTTCGATCTGACTTATCTATATATTACTCACGATCTGGCAACAGCGAAATACATTTGTGACCGGATCGGTATCCTTTACCTGGGGAAATTGGTTGAAATAGGGGAAATTAATTTGCTGTTCTCTAAACCCCTTCATCCTTACACTCAGGCACTGCTGGCAGCTGTTCCGGTTCCCGATCCCCGGATGAGAAGAACAGAAGCGCTGCCGAAAGGGGAAATCCCAAACCCCATCAATCCCCCATCCGGCTGCCGGTTCCACCCCCGCTGCCCATTCGCGGAAGAGATCTGTAGCAAAGAGGAGCCACTTTTGAGGGAACTAAAACCTGAACATCAGGTTGCCTGCCATTTTGCTGAGAAATTCGCGTGAAAATACCTTCGATAAGATAGCCTTCCATGGAATTTTCATGGAAGGCTTATTATTTTAAGCCATTCCGGTAATAATTAATTGACATTCTTCCTGGCGCAGACTACAATGTAGATTGACATAATGGGGGTAGCGCCAAACCGATGAGGAGGGACCATGAGTGCCTGGCGTGGTAAGTATGCCATAGGACTAACTGGCAATATCGCCACCGGAAAAAGCGTCGTCCGGAAAATGCTTGAGCATTTGGGAGCGTACGGCATTGATGCCGACGTGCTGTCCCACCGCGCTATCATGAAAACGTCTCCTGGGTATCAGCCTGTCATTGACACTTTTGGCAAATGGGTTCTCGGACCGAATGGAGAGATCGACCGTTCCAAATTAGGGGAGTTGGTGTTTAAGAACCCAGATGCGATGATGCGCCTGGAAGCGATCATCCACCCTCTGGTCAGACAGGCTCTCGATGTGCTGGTCACGAAGACAAAGAATGGAATCGTTGTCATCGAAGCCATCAAGCTGCTTGAATCAGACATGCACAACCTCTGCGACCAGGTATGGGTGACCATGTCTTCTACTGACCTTCAGCTGGAACGCTTGATGGAAAAAAGAGATATGACCCGGCGAGAGGCTGAGGATCGGATCAATGTCCAACTGCCAGCGACAGCGAAACTCACCAAGGCAGATGTGGTTATAGAGAATGACGGTTCGTTTGAAAAAACCTGGAAGCAGGTTTATGATGCCTGGCAGGTAATCACCCAGAAAGAGCCCGGCTTTAAGCCAGCGCCCAGTAAATCTTACGGTACGCTGAACGTGCGCCGGGCAACTCCTGAATCCGCTGAAAAAATTGCGGCTTATATGAGCCGCCACAGCAGGGCCAAGAGGAAAATGACCAAAGATGACATCATGGCTGCCTTTGGTGAGAAGGCATATATGCTGCTGCTGTCTGATGAGGAGATTATCGGTTTGTTGGGTTGGCAGGTGGAGAATTTGATAACCAGAGTAGATGATGTCATGCTCAATGAAGGTTTGGCCATCGAGAAAGGCCTGGATGCGCTGATGAGCTTTGTTGAGGATTCCTCCAAAGAGCTCCAGAGTGAGGCGGCACTGCTTTTCCTTCCACCCTCCCTGGCTCAACATGAGAATATCTGGTCTCCGCTGGGATACCAGGCGCGTACAGTCAAGGACCTCCAGGTCAAAGCCTGGCAGAACGCTGTCATGGAATCAATGCCTCCCGGCACGGTCCTGCTGTTCAAACAGCTCCGCAAGGACCGCGTGCTTCGGCCAATGCAGTAATAGAATTCTTCATCAGGTAGATAGAAGTGATTTACAATCTTTGGACTTATTTGTTATTTATTTTCCAGAGGGCCAATTGGCTCAGCTTACTTGATATCCTGCTGGTTGCAGCGGTCGTATTCTCTGTGCTTTATCTGCTGCGGGATACCAAGGCGTTGGTCTTGCTGCGGGGCGTGCTTTTCCTGATAGTCATCATCAGTTTATTATCCAGCTTGCGTGTGCTCCCTGCCTTCTCCTGGCTGATAACCAACACCCTGCCAACGCTGTTATTGGCGATTCCTGTGATCTTTGCACCCGAGATCCGGCGTGTGCTGGAACGCATTGGCAGGACCGGATCGGTCTTTGCCCAAGACCAATATACATCGGAAATGGAAAAGATCATCCAGCAGGTCGTCCGGGCAACCCGCCGGATTGCCGAAAAGAAATATGGGGGTTTGATCGTATTTTCCCGCCTGGATTCGCTTCATGCTTACATAGAAACCGGCGTTAAGCTCAATGCAGCTGTCACTCCTGAGACGCTGATCCAGATTTTTTATCCGAAAACACCTCTCCATGATGGAGCTGTGATCATCGCAGATGACGTGATCGCGGCTGCTGGTTGTGTAATGCCTCTCTCTGCGAGCGGTGTGCTGGAAGAATCCCCGGATCGCTCCATGGGACTGCGCCATCGGGCTGCTCTGGGAATCGCTGAGGAAAGTGATGGCATTGCCGTCGTGATCTCGGAAGAGACAGGGATTGTTTCCCTGGCACATGACAGTAAATTGGATAAATATGTGCCCCTCGATGAATTGCAGGCGCGACTGACGGGACTCTTTCAGATCGAGTATACTCCCCGCTCTCTGGTTTCCCGGTTCATTACCCTGTTTCAAGGGATATCGGAATGAAGATTTTCCGCTGGATAGGCAGCAACCTCACCTCCCTGATACTGTCCCTCCTGCTAGCTCTGGTGATCTGGATCTCAGCGGTTACCTCCGCAAATCCAAATACTGAAGCTGAGTTCACACTGCCCCTGGAAGTGGTCCAGCAGGCTTCCGACATCGCTATCGTTGATGAGATCCCGGAGAATGTATCAGTCACTTTATTGGCTCCGGAAAGCATCATTCAGCAGCTAGAGGAAGATAACCCTTTGGTGGCAACCATCAATCTGTCTGAAATCACAGCAGGCACCTATCGCTTTCCGGTGCAAATAACTATTCCTGACCAAATCAACCCCGTCCGCGTTCTGGAACAAAACCCCAAACAGCTGGAATTGCGGGTCAGCAACCTGGTTTCTAAGTCGTTGACGATCGTGATCCAGGTAGAGGCTGTCACCGGGCCTGAGGGTAAGGTCAAGGACGTAGACTCTGTTGTCGGCGTGCTGGATATCTCGGATGCGACAGGAACGATTTCCCGGACAGTAAGCCTACAGGCTCGCAATGCAGCTGGAGAAGCTGTAACCGGAGTGAACCTGGAACCCGCGAATGTCGATGTGAATCAGACCATCAGCTTGCAAGGTGGGTACCGCAACCTGGCGGTCAACGTCACTACGATCGGTTCGGTTGAACCTGGATACCGCTTTACAAGTATCACACCTGCTCCGCCAACCGTAATGGTGTTTTCTGCTGATCCCCAGTTGGTGGAAGGACTGCCCGGTTATGTGAACACCAAACCGCTTGATCTGACTGGAGTAGACGATTACCTGGAAACCATCCTGGAATTGGATCTCCCGCAGGGAGTTACGGTCGTTGGCGACCCCACTGTTTTGGTTCAGGTCAACGTTACTGCTCTGGAAACGAACATGATCGTAACCAGGGATATCGAGGTTATTGGCTTGCTTCCAGGCCTGACCGCCCAGGTCTCTCCTGAAGAGGTCTCATTAAGCATCTCTGGGCCGGTTCCGGTGCTTGATAATTTGACATTGAGAGATATCCGTGTTGTCGCGGACCTGACTGACCTCCCTGTTGGAACCCATAACATCACACCAACCATCGAAATCCTGCCGTCTAATGTGGTCTGGGAGGATGTCTCTCCGGCAACTGTCGAAGTAGTGATCCAGGAAGGTTCATCCACTCCCTGATTGATATTCTTGTCCCGCGTATCTATATGCAAAAACCAGTTGTGGCCATTGTAGGCCGACCCAATGTGGGTAAAAGCACCCTATTTAACCGCCTGGCGGAACGCCGGATGGCGATTGTTGACGATATTCCCGGCACGACTCGGGACCGCCTGATGACGGAAGCCGAATGGACAGGTGTGGTCTTTGACATCATTGATACCGGAGGATTGGATCCCACCCAGGTTGGTCCAGGGAAATCTCAGGAACCGCTGTCTGTTGGCTCTCATCAATTTATCGATGATATCCGCCGCCAGGCGGAAATTGCGATCCAGGAGGCGGACGCCATTCTTTTGGTAGTAGATGGGCAAACCGGAGTCACACCAGCAGACCGGGAGATTGTCGAGTCGCTCAGAAAAGCCCAGATATCTAAGGATGGCCAGCCTCACCCACCCATACTCCTTGTTGTCAATAAATGCGAGAACGAGGAGTCCCGCCACAATGCTGTACAGTTCTACGAACTCGGTTTTAAAGAGATCCATATAATTTCTGCTATTCATGGCTCTGGAACGGGTGACATGCTGGATGCCCTGGTCAAGGTCCTGCCTGAGGGAGGAGAAGAAGAATCTGATACTTCTATCAAGATCGCGATTGTAGGGAAGCCCAACGTTGGCAAGTCCAGCCTGCTTAACAAGATCATTGGGGAGGAGCGGGTGATCGTCAGCGATATTCCCGGTACCACCAGGGATTCGATAGATACCCGTCTAATCTACCAGGACGTCCCGGTGACGATCATCGATACTGCGGGAATCCGCAAACGAGGTCGGATCGAGACCGGAGTGGAAAAATATAGCGTGCTGCGAGCCATGAAAGCAATCGAGCGCTCCGATGTAGCCCTGCTGGTTGTGGATGCCTATGAAGGAATCAAATCCCAGGATACCCACATCGCAGGGTATATTTTGGATGAATGGAAAAGCGTGGTTGTGATCATTAATAAATGGGATTTGATCGAAAAGGACACACACACTATGGGGGAATTCACCCAATTCATCCGGTACGAGCTCAATTTCATGGATTATGTGCCGATCTTGTTCACTTCAGCAAAGACTGGAAAGCGGGTTAACCAGATCCTGGATCTGGCATTGGAAGTACATCAGGAACGTCTGGTCAGGCTGCCCACCTCTCAGGTGAACCGGATTCTCCACGTTGCTCAGGATAAACATCCTTCTCCATCGAAGGCGGGGAAGCATTTTAAGATCTATTACGGTTCCCAGGTCCGGAATGACCCACCCACTTTCCTGCTCCATGTCAACAATCCCGAACTGTCCCATTTTACGTATCTGCGTTACATAGAGAACCAGATCCGTGAACATGCTCCCTTTCTGGGAACACCGATCAAGATCCTCCTCCGGGCAAGTTGACCTCAATTAAACCAGAATTTGACCTTTTGCGGAGTGCTGGACTCGCGCTCCTGGCCCTTGCCTCCCAGGAAAATGGATTATATAATCTGACACACATAGAAGAGGCTGAAAACGCAATGTCGAATGATTTTGATACGGTTCCTGTCAAAGAGGTGATTGAACTCCCTCCGGAAAAACCCAATCTGCTGGCTGTGCTGGTTGATATCCTGGAGACCTTACTGCTCTCTGTGGTGCTGTTCTTCCTAATCAACGCGGTCTCAGCCAGAATACGGATCGATGGCTCTAGTATGGAACCCAATCTTCACCACGGCGAATTCGTGATCGTCAGCAAAATCAATTATCGTTTTGGAAAACCTGAACGGGGCGACGTGGTTGTTTTTGATTTTCCCCGCAATATTACTCAGGAATACATCAAGCGGGTGATCGGTCTGCCGGGTGAGGAAATTAGAGTCGCCAATGGAAAGGTCTATGTCAATGGCGTGGTGCTTGAAGAGCCCTACATTAAAGTTGAACCGAATTACGAGGGTGAATGGACAGTGCCGGAGAACACTCTCTTCGTGCTGGGCGATAACCGCAACAACTCCTCAGATTCTCATAATTGGGGGACAGTCCCTCAGGAAAATATTGTCGGAGAGGCTCTGCTGGTCTACTGGCCACCCGATTCCTGGGGGCTGGTGAATCGAGCCCATCCGGTTCTGGCCTCAGATTGA
>JARROG010000128.1:0-7727 GCA_037384185.1 Anaerolineales bacterium
TCTACCCGTTCTTGCTCCCCTACACACCATCATCGCCTGGCTGTTCGCTTCCTTCATTGTCCTCCACGTATACTTGACTACCACCGGCTATACCGCGGTCTCCAGTATCGAAGCTATGATCACTGGCTGGGAGGATGTCGAAAAATAAAATGCCCACAGGGAACAATACCTGGCAAATCTGGACCCTTATGTCCATGCTAGAAAGAGAGTGAAATAATGGAATAAAAAAACAACGACCAAATAGAAAGGACCGGCTTGAAAAAAATCTTCAGCAAACCTTCGAAGCCTTATGCTAACCCTTACCTGGGAGGCGTGCTGCTCGGACTGGTGCTTTTCGCATCATTTTTTATCACCGGGAATGGATTAGGCGCCTCTGGCGGCCTCAGCCATTACGTGGTTTTTCTCGAGGATCTGGTTGCGCCCAAACACGTTGACCAGGTGCCATATTTGCTAAATATGGCTGGCGGACAGCTCAACCCCCTCGACAGCTGGATCGTGATCGTCACTACCGGTGTCATCATCGGTGGTTTCACATCTGGGGTAATTCACGGCAGAACCAAACTTGAGACCCATAAAGGTCCCAATATCTCCAAACAAACCCGCTGGTTGTTTGCCTTCCTGGGTGGAATTCTATTCACCTACGGAGCAAGACTGGCCAGAGGCTGCACATCTGGTCAAGCTCTCTCCGGGGGAGCGACACTCTCAGCTGGCAGTTGGGTCGTGATGTTCGCAATATTTGGCGGCGCTTATGCCCTGGCATATTTCGTGCGCAAGCTCTGGATCTAGAGGAGAAAACGATGATACCATTTCCCCTTCACCTTGAATCCCTGATCGGAAAACCCTGGAACTCTCAGGGTTCAATCACTCTCCCTCATTAGCTGCCCAGTTTTACTTTCGTGATCTGCGGGTTTTCAAAGTTTTCTTTACCGCTATCGTGGTTGCGATGTTGATGGTCTTTCTCAGCTCTGCGGTCGGCCTACTGGACTACAATCTGATCTGGGTCAACCCCACCTATCTGTGGTCCGGGATCGTTGGCGGATTGATCATGGGAGTCGGCTTCATACTGGGCGGCTTCTGTCCAGGCACATCGCTGGTCGCGCTGGCCACGCTGAAAGTCGATGGAATTTTCTTTGTGCTTGGCGGGCTGGTTGGCGTGTTCCTGTTTGGCGAGACTGTCGATTTCTATAAATATTTCTTCAACGGCAGCTACTACGGCCGACTGACCTTGATGGATGTTTTCAATCTTCCTACCGGAGTCATTGTCATTCTGGTCACTCTCATGGCAGTCTTTATGCTTTGGGGTGGTGAACAGCTGGAAAAGATCTACGGGAAGAAGGACCCATCCAAAGCCCCCAAAGCCCGCTACTACGGCGCGGGAGTACTGGTTACCCTGGCATTGACAGTGGCGATCATCGGCCAGCCCACCACAGCAGACCGCTGGTCCGCTCTGGCACCAATCAAAGCATCCGCAATCGAAAACCGGGAAATCTATATCCATCCCGGTGAATTACTGGACACTTTCCACGATCACAAAATAAATCTGGTCATGATCGATGTCCGCAGTGAAGCGGATTACAACCTCTTCCACTTACTGGATGCTCGCCATCTTCCGCCCGGGGAAATTCCCGGAAAGATCGATGAACTCATCGCCCAACCGGCCAACACGGTATTTGTGCTGATGAGTAATGACGAGACCACGGCAACAGAGGTCTGGAAAACCCTCACTGCCCAATCAGTCCCAAATGTTTATGTGCTTAGTGGAGGGATCAATAACTGGCTGGATACCTTTGGAACAGAATTCGAGGATGAATACTGCGGTAAGGCGATCCAGGCTGGCAATGAAGAACTTCACTATGAATTCAAGGCAGCCCTGGGATCTAACTGCCCGGCTGCTTATCCCGACCATGATGAATATCAGTTCGATTACGAGAAGAAGATCAAGCTCGATGTCAAGCGGGCTCCGGTTGGCGGCGGCTGCGGATAAAGCTCCACCCTGCTCATAATAAACAAGCCCTCTCGACTGAGAGGGCTTGTTTGATTTTAACCAGATTACTCACTAAGCTTCCAGCAAAGCATCGATCTCACCCCGGATGGCATCCAGGTCTTCCAGACCTAAATAGACGATGGCATAACGGATATACGCGACCAAATCCATTTCCTTCAGTCCAGCGATGACCATGTCCCCAACTACCCGGGAAGTCACCTCAATTTCTCCCAATGCCTGCAGATCGGATTCCACATCGCCCACCAGACGGTCGATATCTGCCGCCGAGACCGGTCGTTTATCACAGGCGATCTGAATACCGCGGGTAAGTTTATTGCGGTTGAATTCCTGCCGGGTGCCATCCTGCTTGATGATCAAGGGTGTATCAAGAATTGCCCGCTCATAGGTGCTGAAGCGTTCGTCACAATTCTGGCATAATCTCCTGCGTCTGGTCCCTCCCCGCTTATCGTGAGAAGTATCCAGGACCCTGGAATCATCAGCCTTGCAGTATGGACATTTCATGGCCTTCCTCCCAAACAGAAAAGTACAGGAATCAAGATGAATTTTAGCATAGATAATTCCTCATTTTACTTACAACTTGATTTCACGCTCCAAGCCATCTAGCTTAAAGCTGTTCTCCTGCTGAATACTCAGCAGGAGAACATGACCAGACAACATCCAACCCTACCAGGAGGAGGCCGGTTTAGGGCGGATCTTTCCGTCTTGCTACTATCCAAGAAATCCTTGGATCCCAAATGTTCAAAATTAACCTTTTAGCCAAAAATTAACTAGCGATTCCGGCTGCGATTCCGCAGGAAAGTGGGAATGTCCAGGTTTTCTGTGTTCAATGACCGAGGGACAAATTCCAATTCCCGCTCATCCTGTTCAACATTTCCGGCTTTGCCCTCGACCTGGCTGGGGCGCCTGGTCCGCGTCATGATATTCGTGGGCATACCGGTTCGCTCAAAACCCGTGGCAATCACCGTGATGCGGAATTTGTCGTTCATCTCAGGATCAATCACTGCACCGAAAATCAAGTTGACATCCGGATGGGCTGTTTCCTTGATGATCGCGGCAGCTTCATTGACCTCAAAGAGCGCCAGATCGGTCCCGCCGGTGACGTTGAAGAGGATTCCCCGGGCTCCGTCGATCGTGATATCCAACAATTCACTGGACATCGCCTGTTCGGCCGCTTTGACAGCCCGTTCCTCGCCGCTTGCTTCCCCAACAGCCATCAAGGCCGCTCCTCCTTCAGACATGATCGAGCGCACATCGGCAAAGTCCAGGTTGATCAAACCAGGAACGGTGATCAGCTCGGAAATGCCCTGAATGCCCTGGCGCAGCACGTCATCTGCCACTACAAAGGCTTCCTGAAGACTGGCCCGCTTATCCACGATCTGCAGCAAGCGGTCATTGGGGATCACGATCAAGGTATCCACCTGCTCTTTAAGCAGAGATATACCTTCATCTGCGGTCCTGACCCGCTGAGTTCCCTCAAACGTAAACGGCTTGGTGACCACACCGATGGTCAGAGCGCCGATCTCGCGGGCGGCCTGAGCCACTATGGGCGAGGCTCCCGTTCCGGTCCCACCACCAATTCCAGCAGTGATGAAGACCATGTCTGCTCCTTTCAGAACACTGTATATGTCATCTGCGGATTCTTCAGCAGACCCCCGACCAACGCTCGGGTCTCCGCCAGAACCCAGGCCCCGGGTCAGCTTATCCCCTACCCGGACCTGAATAGGCGCTTTCGAGCGCAGCAGCGCCTGGGCGTCCGTATTAACAGCAATGAATTCAACACCTGTCAGACCGGCTTCGATCATCCGATCCACGGCGTTGCATCCTCCGCCGCCGACTCCCACTACTTTAATGCGAGCAAATGATTCAGTTTCTTTGATGGGGTCCATAGTTTTCTCCTCTATCTAGACTACCAATCGTTGTATGGTCATACGCTAAGGCAGTAATCGCCTTAAGAAATTGATTACATTGTTCCAGCTGACGGATTCCTGGCTCAGCTGCTTACGGTAATTGTCCTTTTCATAAGATATTGTGTTCATTAACACCGTCCATTCTAATAAGCCGACACTGGTCGAAAATGCCGGACTGTGGAGCTGGTCTGTCATGCCCAGCAGATTTTCCGGTTCGGCGATCCTCACCGGGCAATTAAGCATTTTTCTGGCAAATTGGCTGATACCCGGAAGAGCGCTTGTCCCACCGGTCAGCACCATGCCCGCCGGCAGCAGCCCATCATAGCCGGAGCGTTTGATCTCCTGAATAACATAACTGAATAATTCCTCCACCCGGGCTTCAATGATCAGGGCCAGATCACTGCGCTTGAACTCCCGGCGTTCTTCGTCACCAAATGGTCTGATGTAAAAGACCTCATCTTCACTGACTGCTGAACGTTGGGCATGGCCGTGTTTGATCTTGACCTGTTCAGCTTGCTCCAGGGAAAGACTCAGCCCATGGGTGATATCCGATGTGATCAAATCACCGCCTATCCCCATCACCATCGTATGCCAGACATCCCCATTGATGTAAATAGCGAGATCGGTTGTCCCTCCGCCAATATCACAGACCACCACACCCATCTCCCGTTCAGTTTCCGTGAGGACCGCCTCTGCGGATGCCAGGGGATTCAGCACAAAAGCTTCCACTTCCGTTCCGGCTGCATTGACGCACTGTTCCAGGTGGTCCAGGGAAGTAGAGGCAGCTGTGATGATGTGGGCCTCAACCTCCAACCGGTAGCCGTGCATACCGATCGGCTTATGAATACCCTCCTGCCCATCCACCGTAAACCCTCTTTGGATGACATGGACAATATCCCGATTGTGGGGGATGGAAACTGCCTTGGCAGCATCCAGTGCCCGAAAGACATCGTTCTGATCGATCACTCCCCCGGTCACCCCGCTCGCTCCCTGGCTGTTGAGAGAAGAGACATGCGAGCCAGCCAGGCTGATCTGAGCAGAGGTGATTTCCAGACCGGAGCTGCGCTCAGCCTTATCGATGCTTCGTTTAATGGCCTTACTGGCGGATTCAATATCCACAACAACACCCTTGCGCAGTCCTCGAGAAGGTTCAATTCCCACACCTAGGATCCGGAATTTATCCTGGGGCTCAACCCGGGCAACCAGGGTACAGATTTTGGTAGTGCCAACATCAATGCCAACAATGATCGGTGCGTCCTGGGTGCTCATCGTTCCATCCTGAAATAAGGCGAATCTAAGTTTTCAACATTAATAACTGCGGGAGTAATTCGCTTGCCCTGCAGGTAATCCACCAGCGAGAGGTAAACATTCATCTTTTGGACTGCGTCATCATCGTTAAACCCGAAATATACGACCCAGCCCCGGCTGTCTTTCCATCCTAGCCCATGATCTTCATCGAAGATCATATCAACATCTTCTGGAAGGAGGTCAGCCAAGACTGCTACGGTATCCACGATCCGCAGATCCACGAACCTGTCCTCGACGGTGGGCGGAAGCATGGATGAGTTGACCTGGATCACATCGATCCCAGTATCATGCGGCTCGAAGGCTACCCCGTTTCGATCCACCCACCGGACATGGCCATCCCAATTCCAGGCCAGCACTGGCTTGCGTTCTTCCAGCGAGATCCGGATCTGCGCCGGCCAGTTGACTTTGACATTGACATCCGATAAACCAGGGTAGGTCAATGTCAAGTCTTCCTTCACCCGGTCGGGGTTGATAAAGAATATTGACGATCCAGTCACATTGATAGCCTGGGCGATCTCGCCTGCAGAGTATCTTTCCAATCCTTCCATCTCCAATTCGCTGACCTGGAAGAAAGTGGACTGGGTCAGCAAGATCAGCCCAACCAGCAGACTCACCGTCAGCAACCCGGAAAGCAGCCGCCATTTATTACTGACAGCCGGTACTGCGGGCAGTCGGATCTCTGCCCCCGGGGAGGAAAGCGGGACATCAACCCGCCGCCTGGGCAGCGGTTTGCCTGCAGCTGGAGGCAAATAAACACCAATCTCATTGCGGGACTGGACAGGAGGTGTCCGCCGTGAGCTGATAGCAGCAGATCCCCTGCGTTCTCGCTGGGACTTTCTGCTCTTTACCCTGTCGGTCTCTCCTGCCCTAATTGTCCTGTCCATAGCTCTTAGTGACTTCCAAATTCGTATTTGCGGGTAATCTGATCCCGCTCCATCTTTCTTTCCAGTGCCAGATCGATTAACTCCTCGATCAAATCGGCATACGGTAAACCGCTGGCTTCCCACAATTTGGGATACATACTGATCGGTGTGAATCCCGGTATGGTGTTGACTTGACACCCGAGGTTGATTATTCCCAAGCACACTCAATTCGATCTCCCGGCCATTGATACCTTTTTCGATCAAAACCCGGCGGTCATAGTGGGCTGCATCCAGGATCCCTGCAGCAGCTTCTTCAATATCCCGGCACTTACTGACCCCAACTGAAGATCCCATATTGGCCGGTTTGACGAAGAGCGGAAAGTGATCAAACGCAATCACCCGATCCAGAACAGCGTTCATATCCTCCAGTTCAATCCGACGGACCATGATCGAAGGAGCTACCGGGATGTGATTTGCTTTCATCACATCTTTGAAAAGCGCCTTATCCATTCCCACGGCAGAACCCAGCACTCCTGCTCCAACATATGCCAGATCATTGAGTTCGAATAAACCCTGCATAGTCCCATCCTCACCATAAGAACCGTGAAGAACCGGGAAGATCACATCCAGCTCAGCGAGCAATTCCAACCGATAACTGCTGTCTACTGTTCGTAACTTGTAGATTTCCGGCCGGGACGGGATAGGAAACATCACTGCCTGTGAAAGGTCTTTTGGATTTCCGCTTGAGAGAGCTGCGAGAACATCTTCACCGACCAGCCAATCACCGTCCTGAGAGATACCGATCTGAATGACCTGGTATTTATCACGATCCAGGGTATCCAGCACGGATTTCGCGGAGGACAGGGAAACGGCGTGTTCACCCGATCTTCCTCCAAACAGAACGCCCAAACGAATGGCTTTACTCATTGTTATCCTTATTCCAATCACCGATGAACTGGATTTCAAGTTCCAGCTCCACCCCAAATTTTTCACTGACCCGATCCTGCACCATAGCAATCAGCGTCGCTACTTGATTAGCGGTCGCTTCATCCCGATTGATGAAAAAATTAGCGTGCTGCTGACTGATCTCCACGTCTCCTACCCGGGTACCTTTCAAGCCGGCGGCTTCGATCAACCTGCCGGCAAAATCACCAGGGGGATTCTTGAACATGCTGCCCAGGCTGGCTCCCCCCGGCTGAGCGGCCTGGCGCTTCTCCGCGATAGCTGAAATGGTTTGTTTCACCGCCTCCGGCGTACTCCTTGCTAACTGAAAGGTAGCACTGAGTACCACAGCGGATTTTTCTCCAGTTTTGATGATGCTGGTCCGGTAATCGTAGTCAAATTGATCCGCCGACCATTCTGATCGCAGAATATTGTCTTCTATTGGATGCAAGATTTCTGCCACGGATAGGGACTCAGCGATATTTGAGCCAAATGCCCCGGCATTATTGACCACGGATCCCCCCACGGTTCCTGGGATACCAGAAGCCCATTCCAGACCGCTCCAACCTCTCTGCACGGTCCTGCGCGAGACCGAGCCAATACTTGCCCCAGACTCCGCCCAGACGAGCGGCGGCTGACCTTCCTCATCAATGAACTCCAATTGCGTCGCGTCATTGATCAACACCATTTCACGTATTCCTG
>JARROG010000129.1:0-5435 GCA_037384185.1 Anaerolineales bacterium
CCGTCCGATGCAAAGCGATTTTGAATTCAATCCCTGCAGAACTGAGCAACTCAACCCTTGTTGCGGGAAAACCTGAATTTTGAAAATAAATACTCTTCAATCTCATTTTAGCGCATTCCAAAGGCAAAGGCGATGTAGGCCAGGATGCAGAGGGACGCCAACCATAAGAGGAGATATAGAAATCTGGTGTCCTCTGCTGATCGGTCGATATCTTCTTCCGGGTGGCGGTTCCGGCGGGATAGCAAGTATCCACCGAACGCCATCAGGGTCAATATCAAACTGCCGAGTGTAAACATCAGCCAGGGTCTCATCGCCTTCCTTCGGAAAACTGTAAGGAGAAGAAGTTGATTTTAGAATAACATTCATCCAGCTCTGTGACCCTAAAAGCAGTTTATCGCTACCTTATGAGAAATTTAAGGCGTCAGGGGAAGCCAGACGGTGAATTTTGCTCCCGCGCCGAGCTCGCTCTCTAATTGCAGGCGGCCGCCATGAGCTTCGACCAACTCCCTGGCTATGCTGAGCCCCAGTCCCATGCCTTGTGGGAAACGGGTACTCTGACTCCCACGTACAAAAGGCTCGAACATCGCTTCCTGCACCTCAGGCGCAATCCCCGGGCCGCTATCGCTGACACTAAGCCAGAGAGAATCTTTAATCTGGCCGGCTTCAACCTGGATTTTCCCACCAGAAGGTGTGTATTTAATTGCGTTGCTCAGTAAATTTCCGAGCACCTGATTCAAACGTAGTGGATCGCCTATTACAGAGGAAAGGGTTTTCGGAATATTCATTTCCCAGATCAGCCCTTTTTGGATGGCTGCCTGGCGCCAGGGAGAGAGAGTTTCAGGAAGCCATGATTGAAGATCAATTTTCACCCGATCAAGTTCCAAAAAACCCAACGCTTGTTCATGGAGTTGTGATAGGTCTTCCAGAAGTTGCTGCAGACGGACGGTTTCCTGGTCCATTCCCGCTAAGAGTTCTTTGAAGAACTCCGGATTGCGATCTGCGCCATGGGATAAGGCTTCGATCCCCATTCGCAGGGCGCCCAACGGGCGTCCAATCTCGTGGACCAGGTTTGCCAACAACCGTTTCCTTGCCTGCTCTAAGCTGTGAAGGCGATCGAAGAGTGTATTCACAGCCTGGGAGAGTCGGCGGATTTCTACGCTCCCGGTTTCCTGCAGTCCTTGGCCCCGATCGCCTTTCGCGAGAGCATCGATCCTCTCTGTTACCTCCTGAATGGGATTACTGACATTGAATGCCAGTATGGTGCCCAAACCTGCGCCTAGGATCAGACCCACGGCTAATATTCCAGTAAGCAGGTAGCGGAGTTGGAAAAGCTGTCTGAAAAACGAAGAATATTCATAGGACAGCCTGATATATCCAAGGAGTTGATCCTGCTGGTTGATCACTGGTGCTAAAGCTTCTACTCTGTCTTCTCCTAAGTTCTGGGAGGAGGAAATTTCCATGGATATTTCGCCTGAGGCTGCTGTCGTATAACCTGGATGATCGATTTTAGTCCCCAATAGTTCACGATCAGCGGAATCGCTGGAAGCCATCAGGAACCCAGCGCTGTCCAGGATCATCAGGTGACCATTCGCGGGACCTGAAACCTGAGAAAGCAGCTGGCGGGCATAGATTGAATCCTGCCAGATCTCCTGGTCATCTGCTGCAAACCGGCTGAGTACTTCGGCATTGCTTTTCAATTCAGTGAGCAGTGTCGGCGTGAGTATCCTTTTTTCGATCAGGGAAATCGTGGCAATACCCAGCAATGGGATGACGATCAGGAGGGGCAGGATATGGCTGAGCACAAAACGGCCGCGCAGTGTGCGGAGCATTAGTCCTCGTTGGGAATGAGTTTGTAACCGACGCCGCGGATAGTGACGATGCGCGTCGGTTCTTCAGGTATTTCTTCTAGCTTTTCACGGAGCCAGCGGATATGGACGTAAACTACCTGTGGTTCACCGATATATTCTGCTCCCCAGACGTTTGCCAGCAGATCCTGGGTTGAAAGCACCTCACCAGGATGAAGCATTAATGTGTGCAGCAGATCAAACTCCCTGCGAGTCAATTCCAGGGGATTGCTGGAAAGGGTGGTTGTATGGGCCAGGGGATCGAGCTCCAAATCACCGACTACAATCTTTTCTGTTTTCTCTGGATCAGGTTTATTAGCTGAGACTCTACGCAGAACTGCTTTGATATGGGCCAACAGGACACTCATTTCAAAGGGCTTGGTAATATAGTCTTCAGCTCCCAATTCCAGGCCGAGGATTTCATCCAGTTCACGCCTGCGAGCGGTGACGAAGATCACCGGCACTTTGATCAGATCGCGGAAACTGCGGAGGGCTTCCAGTCCATCCATCCCTGGCAGGCCGATATCCAGCAATACCAGATCCGGTTTGTCTCGCTCCGCAACGTTCAAGGCATCCTCCGCTGTTGCAGCGCTGGTTGCACGGTATCCGTTTTGCTCGAGATTGAATGCCACACTTCGCCGCATTAAATCATCGTCATCAACTACGAGAATGTGTTTTTGCAGGGTCAATTTAAGTACCTTTGTTTAACAAGCTGATTGCTTGTTCCAATCAGCAGCTTGATAGCGGGGGATTCCCTATTAAAATTTGGCTGTGGGACTGCTGCTGTTGGTTCTCCCGATTACGATTCAAGTATATCCAGTTATTGAACCCATTGCAAGTTTCAGCCAAGATTTCTATGCCGGTAATATTTGACAGGGGTTCAAAGTGGCTTTCAGCCTCTCTCCTGCAGTTTTTATCCCAGCCAGCTTGCCAGGCCAAAGGCGGCGCCAGCAGCTGCGCCTCCGATAAGGATCATTTGTACCGCAGAACGAAATGCTTTTACACCTGTGATGCGGCCCTTGATATAACCGAAAATGAACAAAGCAGCCAGGGTCATAACGATCGAGAAACGGAGGGCAGTTGGGACACTAGCCAGGATCAGGTAAGGGGATAGAGGGATGAATCCTGAAAGTGCATAAGATGCCGCAATAGTAAGCGCACTTTTCCAGGTCCGCTGCGAATCTGGACGCTCAAGCCCCAACTCGAATTTCATCATGAAGTCAACCCATTTTTCACGCTGGCGGCGAAGGGAATTTACGATGGGGTCAGATTGCTCCCTGGATAACCCTAAATCACTCAGAATCTTCAGTACTTCCCTGGTTTCTTCTTCTGGTACTTCATGAGTCTCCACCACTTCTCGCTGGCGTTCAACGTCGTAATGTTCTATATCGGATTTTGCGGCAAGATACCCGCCAAGCCCCATCGATATTGCTCCAGCGGCGATCTCTGCCAGTCCCGCGATAACAATCACCTTAGCACCCACTGCTGCTCCGGTCATCCCGGCTGCGATTGCAAAAGGGACTGTCAATCCATCGGACATGCCGATGATCACATCGCGGATTAAATTGGAGGCTGTGAAGTGGTTCTCATGATGGATCGGCTGCATTTCAGGCTCGACGCAGAACCCGGACAACGGCAACCAACACGATGCCGCCGATAGCTGCAGTCACCACATGTCCAAACCAGCTGTAAATTTGAATCCCGAAAAATACTGCCAGCCAACCTCCAATGAAACCGCCCAGCAAACCGATCAGTAAATCACCGATCAATCCGAAACCCCGGCCTTTGATTACCAGGCCTGTTAACCAACCTGCGATGACACCTGTAATGATCCAGATCAGGAACTGCATAGCTTACCTCTCCTTTTTTTATCTAATGCTTACTAAGATAACCCATACGCTGGCGTATGTCCTTAGAGTTGGCTTATGACAATCTTAAGGCAACCTCAGAATCCCGAATCGGGTTATTTTCGGTGGAGAGGGGATGTGCGTTTTCGGAGAGCTTGATGCTATTCGGATATGTCCACTTGATAAACTGTCCCGTCCCCCTCACCTGCCTCCCAATCGATCTTGAACTCGATTGATTGACCTGGATTGATTTGCGGGGTGGGTAAATCGGCAAAGTAGACAGCAAGTGGGCTTGCCTGGGTTTCAAGAACGCTTTCAGAATCCCAGGCGTCTTTGCTCCAGCGGATTTTGGCTGGAGCTGTAAGCAGCAGCCGAAGTGTGGTTCCCTGTGCCATCGAACGGATTTTGTGATTGGCTGCCCAGATGGTCAAGGCTGATTCCAGCGGTTTGGCATAGCGCTTTAATGGCTGCGGCGGCATATCAAAGACCCGACCATCAGACAGAGAGCGGCAAAGTTTCAAGTATTCAGCATGAGCCCATACCAGCGGCATCGCAGACCCGGTGGGCTCTCCAAAGAACAGATCTCTGTCTGGAATATCCTGTCCATCCCAGCTTTGCTCGGGCAGTAATCCGTTGGCATTGCTGAGAGACTGCAAAGTGATTAATAGTTCCTTGGCCCTGGATTTGTTGCCTGCGGCTAGCTCGTAATGGGCCCGCTCGCCAGTCAGCAGAGGCCAAACCCGGCCTATTCCGTCCCCGTCAAAAGGCAGCCCATTCTGATGTTCGCCGTAGCCGTCCTGATTGTATCTGCGCCAGGTTGGCCCAGCGGGTAACTCCGTTTTTAGCAGGGCATCGATCACCTTGACCGTGTTGAGTATTCGAGGATCATCAGCCGACCGAAGCCCAAAACGCACAAGAGCTAATGCATCGGGGCTAACGATCATAGACGCTGGAGAATCGCTCTCTCCCGGTGGGCGATTTTTGATCGGCACAAAGCCTTCCAGCGGTGAGCTTGAGTTGGCTTCTTCGGGTGGGGCGATCCGGACATAATATCCCTCAACCCCGATTTCGTGAGCGAGCTTGGAGTTTTTCACATACGTCCAGCATTCGATATTCGCGTTCCAGGCATCAGCGATTTCACGGAGGATTTTGGCGGCTTCTGGTTTTTCCTGGATGTCCGCCATCTCCGCTGCGGCGAGCAGGGCAGCGATCTCAACAGCAAGTGTGAAAGGAGAATATCCAGGATCCTCTTCCCAGCGGTCCTGCTGGGTGACAGGGCCATTCCTCACCAGGAAGCTGCTGGCTTTCTGGATCATCGGCCACAGATCTGCTTGATCCTCTTCGGTAAGGACATCGTTTCTACGTGCCAGGTCGGCGAGCAGGATCGGGGCGACGATAGGGACAACGACCACGGCAATTTCGAGAAAATCGATGAAAAAGCCAAGGACGAACATGACCAGCATGACCACGATAAACTGGACCCAGAAACCACCATGCAGGGTAGTGAGAAAGTGCCTGACCAGTTCTTCGCCGCCAAACGCCCTGAAGGCGGCAGTCAGCATTGCCGCGCCCAGGAGAATGATGAAAACCATGGAGCTGGTCTTGGCCGTTTCGACCATGACTTGATGCAGCGTGTTTTCGGTTTTATAGACCCGCCAGATGCTCCAGCCGGTGGCGATCAACAGGATGGCGGCGGCAAGTGCGGCCAGGGCGAGGCCAAGGGAGTCACCCGGTTTGACGCTTT
>JARROG010000130.1:0-8876 GCA_037384185.1 Anaerolineales bacterium
TATTGCACACCCGTGCTCCCACCGGAAAATTATTCGGGCCGACATTGACGTTATTGCTGTCCAGTCCGATCACGTTCCAGGTCAGGGGCTCAATGGTCAAACTCGCTGCCGCATATGCCGTTTTTCCTGGAATACCAATCAGACTACCCAGCACGCTGATAGCCAATATAGCTCGGTAGAATCTGCCAGTTTTTTTCCTCATAACCACCTGTTCACAACCTGAAACCATTTGCCAGAATGAGTCCAGCAAATTTAAAATATCCAAATCCTTTTGATTGCCTTATAAATCGAAAATCTAGTGAATATTATATAGGAAATTCACGAAAATTACCCTGTAGGTACCTTATCTATATTGCAAGGTGATCCAGGTCAGACTGGCGTGAAGGCAGGACCTTGAAATATATTCTCACCCCTCAAGTGGGAGTCAGGTTGTTCAAGATATCGATATAGAAGCAGTAATACCAAATCAGCGTGCTTCATCCATTCAGTATAGGGTTTTCAGCGATCATTCACTGCCGTGATGAACATTTCCGCCGCTTTCATCCCATCGATCGCTGAGGACATAATCCCACCTGCATACCCAGACCCTTCCCCGGCAGGAAATAATCCCCGGACGCTGACACTCTGAAAGTCCTTTCCCCGGAGAATTCGCAGGGGACAGGATGTCCTGGTCTCGACCCCGGTTAAGACCGCATCAGGATGTGAAAAACCCCTGATCTTGCGCTCGAATTGAGGCAGAGCCTCCTTGAGCGCTTCCAACACAAAGAGAGGATATAAACCCCGTAGATCACCGGTGCTGACTCCCGGACGGTAAGTCGCCGATACCTCATTTAGAGAAGTAGACAGTTTGCCGGATAGGAAATCTCCTAAAAGTTGGACAGGTGCATGATAATTGCCCCCACCTAAATGATATGCGGCTTCTTCCCACTTTCTCTGAAGGTAAATTCCCCCCAAGGGGTCATCTTGAAAATCACCTGGGTATATTTCGACCGTTCTGCCCATCCCGTTCAAACTGGCTCATCCCGTTGGTGACCACCGTGCCCTCTTCAGAAGCCGCTCCGATAACATAGCCCCCCGGACACATGCAGAAGCTGTAAACGGTCCTCCCTAGAGACGTTCGATAGGAAAGCTGATAATCTGCAGGTTCCAAAGCCGGGTGGCCGGCTTGCTTTCCGTACTGGGCTTGATCAATCAACAATTGGGGGTGCTCTATTCGGAAACCCACAGAGAAGGGCTTGGCAGACAGAGCAATCCCGCGAGTTTTGAGCATTTCGAAGGTATCCCGAGAGCTGTGTCCTACAGCCAGGATCACCGCTGACCCAGAAATTCTTTCTCCGGAATCCAGTTCAACACCCTGTGCGGCCCCGTTTTCAACCAACAGATTGACCACTTTAGAATCGAACCGGTATTCGCCACCCATAGCCTGGATCTTTTCCCGGAGTCTGGGAACGACTCGAGCTAAATAAGCCGTTCCCACATGCGGTTTGCTGTCGATCAGAATCTGCTGGGGAGCACCCGCTTCTACCAATTCCAGAAGTACCTTCTCTCTCCTTCCGGATTTATCTTTGATACGGCTTCCCAGTTTTCCGTCCGAGAATGTCCCGGCCCCTCCCTCGCCGAACTGGACATTGGATTCAGTATTTAAAATACTTTCAGACCAGAACTGCCGGACATGCTTGGTTCTTGTTTCAACAGGCTCGCCGCGCTCCAAGATGAGTGGTTCCAGACCCGTTTCTGCCAACACCAGGGAAGCAAAAATCCCAGCGGGACCACTCCCAACTACAATCGGTCTTGTCAGCGGTCTCTTTCCACTTAAGGATGGTAATTGATAAGAGTGGGGTTTCCATTTAGATAAATTGGGAAGTATCTGAATTAGAGAATCCCAGTCCCAATCTTCCCGCACTTCAATCAGCACACTGTATACTCTTCGAATCGGCCTGCCCCGGCGAGAATCCAGGGAACTGCGCTGAATATCCAGTGCTAGCAGGAGTCTTGAGTCGATTTTCAGGAGCTGCAAGACACGATTTTTAAGCTCTTCCTGCGTGTGGTCAAACGGAAGTACCAGGTTTTTCAACTGCAGAATCATTTAGCGATCACCTTTTATTGAATATAATCATAATCCATTGACTGATTAAATTCGAACTCCTTCAAAACAGCGGCTGGTATCTTTCACAATTGATAGAAGTTGACCAGAGAAACTGGCGGCGCTTTCATGGTAAACTGAGGCAGTATTTCCAAGGATCAACAAGCACAAGTTATTGGTAAAAGACAATGTTAACAGACCGGCTAAAACAAGCTATTCAACTGATCAAAGAAGATCACAAAGAACAAGCCCGGCAGCTGATCATCTCTGAAGTAAAAAACAATCCTTCTAACCTGACTGCCTGGCTCTGGGCGTTGGAAGTAGCAGAAAACGAGAGAGAAAAGAGGACCATTCTGCACCGGATTCTCACTATCGATCCTGCTCACAAAGGTGCTTTGCAGTATCTCAAGAAACTGGACCAAACCCAATCTCGAGAGAACGGTTTAAGGCATGAGCCCCTCAAATCAAAACAAGATCCGCATCTGGAATCCAAGGAAAAACCTTCTCGCTTGGGTGGTTTGCTGCGCCTGGGCTTCGATTGGATTGCCTCGCTGCCTTCGTCTTGCGGATTCCTGACCTTTTTCTTCATTATCCTGGTTGGCATCTTCATCTATTTTCGGGTGAACACCAGCTTTTTCGGTTTGGCTGGCGCTGATTTTGACAGTCTGGTGATCAGCAACTCCTACGAAACAATCGAATCAGATAACATGTACTGGGAGGTTCAGTTCGAGGGAACGGGAGAATCTAAATACATTGGGACTGTTCGATATGCCGCTCCAATTCGAATCAAGGAATTCGCAATCCTGACCCATGATATTCTGGTAACAACTGCCGATTTTGCCAATCCCGAAATTGTAGATACAAGTGTAATCGATCATAAATTTATTTGGAAATCTCGCAACGTCAGTGCGCCGACCGGGTCGATCAATCTCATCCATGCTATCCCTGCCAATAAAGAGATTTACCAGACCATGCTTGAGATCCAGAAGTGGGATACTGTGAAAATTACCGGGAGAGAGATATTCACCGTCAAGGCGTATCAACCTGACGGTACTTTCCTTGGAACATGGCAGGACATGGGTTGCAATACTCTGTTGGTGGAATCCGTATCTGTCCTGAAAGACGATTCCGATTAATTAATTCACTTAATGGCTATGCGCAAATCGCTTTCGAAAATAGTCTTGCTGGTATGGTCAACTGTTCTCTTGATTACAGCAGGAATGATTTCCGTTATCTTAGTATACGGATCCAGGATCAACAGCGTCTTACCAGAGGACAATCCAACTTATTCTTATCCTGGAACGACTGAAAAGACTCCCTCCCCGCTGGCACCAACCTCAACGGGCGTGTCCTGGACAGCAACTCCCCTTCCAAGCCCGATCCCGCCCACTCCAACACCAGTAAATATCCCTTCGCAGATCATTGGTTATTCAGTTGCAGAGCGGCCGCTTGAGGTATACCAATTTGGCACTGGACCTACACAAAAAATGATCGTTGCTGGAATCCATGGAGGGTACGAATGGAATACAATTGCCCTGGCGAATGAGTTAATAGATTATCTGAGCACGCATCCTGGCGTGGTGCCGGCGGACCAAACGCTTTATATCTTACCGGCATTCAACCCGGACGGTTTCGAACGCTCCCGGGGATTCGGCGGCAGGGCCAATGACAATAATGTCGATCTCAATCGGAACTTTCCTTCCAGCTGGCAGCCCGAATGGCCTCGGGCAGGCTGCTGGGACTACATACCAATAGAAGGGGGCAGCGCAGCAGCCTCTGAACCGGAAACGCAATCCCTGATGAAATTCGTGCAAAAACATCGCATATCAGCTTTTATCAGCTATCACAGCGCAGCGTTAGGAATCTTTCCAGGGGGTCAGCCTGCTGATCCAGCCTCTCTATCCCTGGCGGAAGCGCTAGCAGAAGTAAGTGAGTATCCCTATCCTCCGATTGACGCAGGCTGTGTCTTTACCGGTCAACTGGTGGATTGGATCTCAGATCAGGGTATCGCAGGAGTTGATATTGAGCTGACCAATCATCAAGAGACGGATTTTGAGATCAACCTGGCGATTTTGAGCGTTTTTCTTGATTGGGAATATCAGGAAGAGTCCCGTTTCCCTTGAGATGCGAGCTTCCTGAGCTTGGGCAATTTCAACTTCTTGACTTCTCCCAGGTCCATTTTCCCCGCTGCTGCTGCACAGATATGCGCCCCCAAGAAGATTATCAAACTGCTGTAATAGATCCAAAGCAAGACGACAACGATTGCACTGAGAGAACCAAAGATGACCTCGTAACGGGCTAAACCGCTTGCGAGATACCACTGAAAGGCACTGGAAGCTGCTCTCCACAGCAATGTAATCACCAAGGCACTGAAGCCTGCAGCCTTGATTGGGACCCTCCCCATAGGGATAATTCGATACAGGCTGTAAAAAAACAGAAAAGGGACTCCCCAATAGAGCGCCTTAGCGCCAAAATGCCATAACCAGCTGGTAAACAACAGATCCAATCCAGCTACCGTATCCTTATATTTTACAAGCGCGTTCAACATTGTCGAGGAAAGCATGAGGACAAATAGGATAACAATAATCGCAATAACCATTGCCAGGCCAAATAGACGCTTCTGGAAAAATGACCGGCGCTCATTTTCAGGCCAGGCGTTGTTGATGTTATGAACCATCATCGAAAAGGCATTGGATGCCGACCAGATAAATGCCAATAAGCCCACAAATCCCACGGAATTCCGCAGATCCAATATCCGCCCAATATTGCGGGCAACAAATCCTTCTGAGACAGGGATGACACTTATCACCAGCTGAGTGACTCGAGAGCTAGCCTCTGCGCCGTTCACAAAATAAGACACAACAGTCACCAGGACAATCAATAAAGGGAAAAAAGAGAACAGTGTGTAATATGCCATACCAGCAGCGCCCCTCGCTACACCAGCTTTCTGGAAGCTTTGGAATGCCGCTTGCATCACCAAGAAGACCTTCTTGGCAATTTGTTTAACTCTCTCTAACAAGTCCCACACGCTCATATCAATCACAACACTTTTCAAAATCAGTTTGCTAGAACCTGATTGTAATTCCCAGAGCTCATTTTGTACAAGATCCTCCGGATAGAAAGCTCTTTAACGAAATGAGCCTGAAAAATATTTCAGTTTTCAGGCTCGATAAAAAATTTTCAAGAAATTAATTATAGAATTCTTCAATGTGGAGCGACCCAGGTTCTCTCCGGCTGTGCTTGGTATAACCCCGATCGTATAACCAACCGGATACATTTTCCACCATCTTGGGATTGCCGCACAGGAAGAAATGAGTCTTTTCCGGATCGATCTCGATCCCCGCCTCAGACTTGAGAAGCCCTTTCTCAAGCATTTCCTCAATCCACAGTTCGTACCCGCTCCAGGTAGTATCTGCCTCTGTTAATGTTGGTATATAGATAAAATTATCAAACATTGTGTCTAGAAAAGTCAATTCGCTGTAATAACCAAGATCCCACTGCTTTGCCGCTCCCTGGATAACAGCCATCTTTGATTCGGGCCGCTCAGTCAGGTATGATCTCAAAAAACTCATATAGGGAGCCATACCAGTTCCAGTAGCAATCATCACAATGTCCATGTGGTGGGGAGTATCTGCTAACTTGAAGACGCCCACAATTCTTTTACTCACGTATATCCGGTCGCCTGGCTCAAGGTTGAACAATCGCGGTGTAAGCTGGCCTGATTTGACCTGCGATATGTAAAACTCCAGTTGTGATAAATTTGAGGTCGAGGAAGCAATGGAATACGGCCGTTGGATCAATTTATCCGGATCCGAAGGATCTGTCTCGGGAGTGGAGTTAGGAGATCTCTCTTCCCTGCCGTACAAGCCGAGTAAGGTGTATTGTCCAGCGCTGAATTCTTCTCGCGGCTCATCAGTATCCACTCGCAAGGTCATAATATCCGGTCGCAGCAATATCTTCCCCACAACTGTAGCATTGTATTTTGAATCCGACATCCTCACTCCTCTTCTTCTAACTATCTACCAAATAAAAACCGCGTATTATTATAGTGCAATCGTCATATAAAAAGTAGACCTTTTATGGAAATCCAAAAAAGGTCTACTTCTGCAGAGGATTAATTTATATCTACCTTTGATCTTATCCGTTCTCGTAAACCCTTCTCGAATTCATCAGCCTCATCTTCTGCGGCAACATGAAGGATGAAGATCTGGTCTAGATCAGCGCTACCCAAGCGCTGACGGGTCAATTCCCAGACTCTGGCCCAGGCTTTTTTTCTGGTGCGGACTTTTTCGAGTAAGTCAAGCTTTCCGTCAAGGATGGTCAGAATAGGTTTGATATTAAGCATATTGGCCATTTCGGCTGTCAAATGACCAACCCTACCACTCAAGGCCATAAATTTAAGCGTATCCAGGGCAGCGAAAAGGTGGGTCCTCTCCCGAACATCAACCACCCAATCCAAAATTTCCTCAACCCGTGCACCTTGCTGGGCCAGGCGGGCAGCTTCCAAAACCATGAAACCCTGCCCCATACTGATGCTCTCAGTATCCATCACTGTGATCTTGCGATCTGGGTGGAGGTCCCTCGCTGAGATAGCAGCTTGATAGGTAGCGCTCACCCCAGAGCTGACCGTCAAACAGAGTATTTCCTCGGCGCCTTTATCGAAAGCTGCCTGATAGGCATTTGAAAACGCACCAGGAGACGGAGCCGAAGTCGTGGGAAGAATGCCTTCCCGGTCCACTCGCTGGACCAGATCAAGATCAGTGATCTCTGAACAGGCAGCAAGCACCTCCTCACCGAAATGAATCGTTATTGGGACTTGGGTGATCCCTAACTCCTCAAGGCTGGTCAGCGGTAAACTGGTATCTGTATCCGAAATAATGGCAATAGAGTGCATGATAGCTCCCCGGGAGATTCCCTGGATATTGAATGTATGTATACAACCCCGTGGGGCTGATGATGGTTACAGTTTGGCTTGAAATACTTCCCTGGTTCCATCTTACCACAAGCAGGATCTGCATCTCAAGTAGACTGGGTTCTGGTATGATTGAACAGGAACCTGGAATCAAATGGAGTGATGATCATGGCACTTCAAATCGGAATCATCGGGCTGCCGAATGTCGGGAAAAGCACTCTCTTCAATGTGCTTACCCAGGCGCAGAACGCAGAGGTAGCCAACTATCCTTTTTGTACAATAGAGCCCAATCAGGCTGTAGTTGCAGTCCCTGATAATAGACTCGACCAATTGGCTGAGCTGGTGCAAGTTCCAAAAGTGATTAGGACCACAATCGAATTCCTGGATATTGCCGGTCTGGTTCAGGGAGCCAGCAAAGGTGAAGGCCTGGGAAATCAATTCTTGGGACACGTCCGGAATACCAATGCCCTCCTGCACGTTGTTCGCTGCTTTGAAGACTCCAATGTCATCCATGTCAGCCCTGATTCAGATCCAGAAGGTGATATCCGCACTGTCCAGCTGGAATTAATCCTGGCGGATATTGAACAGACTGATGCCAAGATCGAGAAACTATCCCGTCAGAGCAAAGGGGATAGATCCCTGACATATCTGCTGGAGATGGCGGAGAAAACAGCTGCCCACCTCAACAGCGGTAAACTGCTGGCATCCTTTCCTGAAAGAGAGGACCCGTTATTTCAAGAGCTTGACCACGAGCTGCGCTTCTTAACCGCCAAACCGGTAATTTACGCCGCAAATATTGGAGAAGATTATTTAGCTTCAGATCATCCTAGCCTGCAAATCATCCAATCCATTGCTGCCGAAACGAACTCCCCGGCAGTGCAGATTAGCGCACTGATTGAGTCTGAGCTTAACTCGCTGGATAAAGAAGACAGAACTGATTACATGGAGCTATCTGGTATTCAAGAAAGCGGTCTTGATAAAGTCATCCAAACTTGCTATCAGATGCTGGACCTAATTAGTTTTTTTACCTACAACCAGCAGGAAGTCCGGGCCTGGACGGTGAAGAAAGGCGTCAAAGCACCGCGAGCAGCCGGCCAGATCCATTCTGATTTTGAGCGCGGATTCATTAAAGCTGAAGTCATCCCCTTCGATACTTTTAAATCGGTGGGAAGTATGGCAGCAGCCCGCGAATCAGGAAAATTGCGAATCGAGGGCAAGGAATATCAAGTTCAAGATGGCGATGTGATCTTTTTCAAATTCAATGTCTAATCAAAAAACAAAGAGAAAGGAAGATTTTATGCCAGACGACAAATTCAACCTTGGAATCAAGAATGCCGTTGGGGTCTGCATGAATATCCAAGGCGATGATCGTGTGCTGGTCATCACAGATGAATTAACCGAGAAGATTGGAAACGCACTCAGAAACGAATCGGGGACAACCGGCGCGGCTGCACAATCGGTCAACTTAGAGGACCTCGGCAGTCGACCGATGCTAGAAGTACCTGATGAATTGCTGGATATTCTGAAAGATTTCCGCCCGACAGTTACATTCTATGCCGCTGCAAGTTTAGAGGGTGAAGTCAGGATGCGTATGGCCCTCACTGGTAAGATCCAACAGATCTATACCGCCCTGGATCTACCCCTCCCCAGACATGCCCACATGGTCAGCATCACTCCCCAGTTAATCCGAGAAGGCATGACTGCAGACTATCACGAGATCAACAAACTAACTTACAACGTCCTTGATTTGGTGGAAAAAGCTAAGGAAATCCAGGTCACTTCCCGGAAAGGAACCGCTATCTCTGCCCAATTCAATTCCGACTACCGCTGGGTTCCCTGCCATGGACTATATCATCATCCGGGAGACTGGGGAAATTTACC
>JARROG010000131.1:0-13115 GCA_037384185.1 Anaerolineales bacterium
AGTGGGTATCTCGACCTCTCTCTGGAAGAAATCGAAAAGAACCCGGATGTTGCCCGGAAATACCTTAAAATTGTTGAGAAGAATACCTTAAAGCTAACCAGAGTAGTCCAGGAATTAACCGATTTCACCCGACTCCAGCTGGGTAAGGAAATCACTTATCTTAACCCAATTCCGATTGGTGAGGCATTTATCCAAACTTATGACTTGCTGAAACCAAATCTTAAGAAGAAAAATATCACCTTAGATGTGGATTTGCCCCGGGAAATCCAGAATTTGCGATTTGACGGTGAAAGCTTAATCATTTTATTAAGGAATCTGTTATCAAATGCGGCGAAATTTTCACCTCCTGGCGGCAAAGTTCAGGTGATTGGAAAGGTTGAGGCTGATCAAGCGATCATTTCTATCCAAGATTGGGCAACACCTATCCCGGTGGACAAGCGGGAAACAATTTTCGAGGATTTCAGGCAGCTTGAGAATTATCTCACCCGACGCTACGAAGGTATGGGACTGGGTTTGGCTGTCGCCAGGCGGACCGCCTTATTTTTGGGGGGGAATATCAAGCTTGATGTCAGAGAGGATGGGAATACTTTCCGGATACTGCTGCCTTTAGATTCAGTCCTGGATTAAAACAAAAAACCCCTGCAGGGGTTTTTTGTTCAAGGGGGAATTCGAAAATCAGTCAGCGTTTGCAACAACGTTCATGAATTGATCAAGCACTGTTCGCAGCATAGGCTCTGGCAAAGCGCCAACCTGCTGGTGAATTACTTTTCCGCCAGACATAAAGAGCATTGTCGGTATTCCCTGGACGCCATATTTATTAGCCCAGGTGGAATGGTCATCAGTGTTTACTTTAGCGACGACCAATTTACCGGCATACTCTTTGGCGATCTTATCCAAAGTTGGAGCTACCATTTTGCAAGGACCACACCAGGGCGCCCAAAAATCAACGATCACTGGCAGATCGGAATTGATAACAGCTTTTTCGAATGCCTCATCTGTGACATGAATTGGTTCATCTTTCATCTTTCACCTCAATCATAGTTTCAATTTCAACTGTAAAACCAGTCACGCAAGAGCACTTATATCATATTCTTTTCATACCGAACGATTTGCGCAGGAGTATTAATAGATTTCCTATAAAATAGGTTGTTTCTTCCAGGTCGGCAGCCAAAACCACCCGGTTGGTTCTCTAGTATAATAGGGCCCATGGAATTGAAGTTTTCAACCAATCAGGTGGATGACTACCAGATAGATACTCCGGTTTACCAGGGACCGCTCGATCTTCTCTTGCAATTGATTGAATCAGCGGAGCTGGATATCACCACGCTTTCCCTGGCTCAGGTCACTGACCAGTATCTTAAACACCTGGAAAATATGCAGGATCTACCTCCTGATGAGATCTCAGCATTCTTAGTGATTGCGGCCAAGCTGATTCAGATCAAATCAGAAGCGCTTCTCCCCCATCAGCGGGAACAGAGTGAGGATGAAGAAGATGTTGGCAATGACCTGGCCCGCCAGCTGATAGCCTATAAGAGGTATAAGGAAATTGCGGATTTATTGGCCGATAGGAAGGACAAGGGTTATCAGACTTTCATCCGTTTGTCACCAGCCCAGGTAGTGGTCAAAGAGAACCTTGATCTGGGTGATTTCGGTATCAAGGAACTGTATCATTTAGCAAGTACTATCTTCCAAAAGGAGATAAGCAAGCAATCTATCAACACAGTTGTTGAACGTCCAAAGGTTACCATCAAGGACAAAATTGACCAGATCAGCAAACGTTTTGAGGTCTCCGATAGACTGACATTCCGGGAGGTCCTGGGAAGTAATTACTCCAAGCTAGATATCGTTATCACTTTTTTAGCATTGCTGGAATTGGTCAAGGGAAGTTTTGTCAAAGTAGTTCAGGTCAATATATTTGAAGATATCGAGATATTCAGACATAAGCAAATCTCGGAGATGCAGGAATAATCATTAAGGAATTTGTAATTATGAGTTAAATATAAAGTATTGCCTATACGCAATTATTATTTAAAGCTATTTGTTACAAGTAATTCAGGCGAATTTACAAATTAACAAGGTAAGCATGGCGTTAAGCGCACACCCAACTTTTCCACTCTCCTCCCCAACCCTTTCCAGGCTCTCTCTAACGCCCGAATTCAATTACAGTGAGCCAATGAACGCCAGGCGCCTTAACTCTCTTCTCCAGGCTTCTCAGCAAGCTTTGAGCCCTGGGGAGATCGCTGCGGCTGGCCTGCTGGGAAAAATTTTCTTGCGTGTTGTGGATCTCTATCTCTCGGCCTCCCCTGCCATCTACCAGCAGCTGGACGGTTTTCTTGAGAATCGCCTGGGTGATAAAACAGCCAGCCAGGGATTGCGAGCATCGCTTGATTACTTTCCGACACTGCTGACCTTCCATGACCCTCCGCGCCAGCATGAGTACCTCTTTGGCGACAAAGGCTCCGCGGAAAAACGCCATTCGTTCTACTCATCTTTGATCCTGATCTATACAGCGGAATGCAATCCTGTATTCCTGGCCAGGGACGGCTTGTTCACAATCCCTGGACTCCGGCTGTCCCCTGCATACCGTGCTCTCAGGACTTCTCTAGAATCATTCTTTCGATCTCAAGTCCCTTTCCGGGCTAGCGGTAAGTCACTTCTGGATTTTCTCCTCGAGCCACTGGTAAATCATCCCGGATCCCTTTCTGCCCAGCTGGAGTATATCCGCCTCAACTGGTCTGACCTTCTCGGGGCGGAGTTGTATCGGGAATTGCTTACCGGTTTGGACAGGATCAGGGAAGAGCACACTAAAAATGCCCCTCTGCATCCGGTCCCACCTCAAGATCCACTCGGTTTCTCAAAAGCATCTTATCTCTCCGATTCGGATCTGGTCCATTTCAGCGCGGATCGGGATTGGATGCCGAGAGTTATCCTGCTGGCTAAAAATATTTATGTCTGGCTTGATCAACTTTCCAGAACTTATCAGCGCGATATTTACCGCTTAGACCACATTCCCGAAAATGAATTTGCCAAATTAGCGGATTGGGGGATCACTGGTCTCTGGTTAATTGGCTTATGGGAGCGCAGTTCGGCCTCTCAGAAGATCAAACAGCTGTGCGGAAATCCTGATGCAGTGCCATCTGCCTATTCGCTGTACGATTACACCATTGCCGATGCCCTGGGGGGAGAAGAAGGGTATCAGGAATTGCTTAAACTTTCATCCCGGCACGGAATCAGGCTTGCCGCGGATATGGTCCCTAATCATATGGGGATTTACTCAAAATGGATTCTCCAACACCCTGATTGGTTCATCTCGCTAGATCGCTCTCCATATCCAGACTATTCATTTTCAGGCCCAGACCTTTCCCCCGATCCTGAAATCAGTATATTCCTGGAAGATCACTATTACGATAAATCAGATGCAGCCGTTGTCTTCCAGCGCCAGGATTTCCGCACCAATGATACTCGCTATATCTATCATGGAAATGACGGAACCTTCCTGCCCTGGAACGATACCGCCCAGCTCAATTTCCTCAACCCTGACGTGCGTGAAGCGGTAATCCAAACCATTCTGCAGGTTGCTAGAAAATTCCCGATCATTCGCTTCGACGCTGCGATGACTCTGACAAAAAAACACTATCAGCGCCTATGGTTTCCGAAACCGGGTTCCGGGGGCGCGATTCCCACCCGGAGTGAATTCGGCATGTCCGCTGCAGAGTTCAATGAAGCAATGCCAGAGGAATTCTGGCGGGAAGTTGTCGATCGAATTAAAAAAGAGATGCCTGATACGCTCTTATTAGCAGAAGCCTTCTGGATGATGGAAGGCTATTTTGTCAGGACGTTGGGCATGCATAGAGTGTACAACAGTGCTTTTATGCATATGCTCAGAGCCGAGGATAATGCGAAATACCGCGATCTGATCATCCAAACTTTAGAATACGATCCTCAGATTCTTAAACGGTATGTCAACTTCATGAATAACCCGGATGAAGATACAGCAAAATCTCAGTTCGGATCCAACGGGAAATATTTTGGCACATGCACTTTGATGGCGACTCTGCCGGGGCTTCCCATGTTCGGTCACGGACAGATCGAAGGATTTTCAGAAAAATACGGCATGGAATACCGGCGGGCTTATTACAATGAGGTACCTGACCAAAGTTTTATTGACCGCCACCGTCGGGAAATCTTCCCCTTGCTGCATAGGCGCTATCTCTTTGCGGAAGTTGACAACTTTGTCCTCTACGATTTCACTGATCACGAGGGGTCATGCAATCAGGATGTGTTCGCATATTCAAATCGCAGCGGTACAGAAAGCGCCTTGATCGTTTTTCATAATAAATGGGGTGATACCTCTGGATTTGTGCGCATTTCACCTGATATCTCCGGTAAGACAACATCACTACTGGAAGGCCTTGGTTTTTCTTCAGATGACGGCGATTTCCTCTTATTCAGAGACCTGGTCAGTCAGTTGGAGTATATCCGCCCACTGGCGTCGTTCACAAACCCTGGATTTGAAGTTTCTCTGGGGGCTTTTGAGTACCACGTATACCTTGATTTCAAAGCAATTACGGACCGGGATGGTTCTTACAAGGAATTGTCGGATCAGATTGGAGGTAGAGGGGTTCCTTCCTTGGAGAAGGAAAGACAGGCTTTATTACTCCAACCGCTCCGAGAAGTCCTCTGCAAAGTTGTAAAACAAAGTTTCGCGCTTGTATCTGCTGATCTATCTGAAATTTACGGCCTGGAGCGTGATGTCTCTGAATATCCCATTTCTTTGACGGATCGTTTATCAGGGGATCTCACACCTGCATTTCTTGCTGCCGTCCATAAGCTAGACCCTGAATTCAATCAAACCGTTTTAATAGAGATTAAGGCTGCAATTAGCAATCGTCTTGATTCATTAATTGAATTCCTCACGAGCGGTTCAACTTTCCCCGATTATTTCCTGCCCCACGTTGCATTTCTCACCATTTATCTTGCGGATATTGCTGAGTCGTTTTCAGCAGGCCAATCAACCGCCTTGCTTGATTTGCTACCAACAGATTCCCTCACTTTAATTCCAGCTGAAATTTACCCTCATCATCAGCTAGCTGTTGAACTGAGAGGAGCGATCCTGGTAGTAAGCCTTATCTCAAACCCACCAGACACCATGGATGAGTTTTTAGATTTCTGGTTTAACACTCCAGCTCTTCGTGATTTTCTGCAAATCAATCTGCATGAGGATATTTACTGGTTCAACAAAGAATCTTTTGAAATTCTGCTCAATGTGTCCTTTACCATTTCTACCGCGCTCCAGGCTGATAAGGGATTGAAAGCTCTGGCAGTAATTTCAAAGAAACTCACTCAGCTGCATAATAGGGCGCAGACTGCTCTCCCTGTTTCTGATTATCAGGTCGACCAATTCCAGAAAATTGTAAACACAACTCAAATCGTCTCTTGACAGTTCAATCTTTTTGCATGGACCTGCAGGAACCGGGAAGACAACCGCGGGGGTAGAACGCCTTTCTCGCCTTGTGGAATCGGGCGTGGAAGGTAGAAAAATTCTCCTGTATTTTCCGCAGCGGAATCTTGGATCCAGATACCAATCTATTCTCAACAGTCTATCTTTTCAAGGCCGCAGCTTGCCAGTCTCTGCTACCTTCGGCGGGATTGCTCGCCGCATGCTGGATCTTTTTTGGCCTACCATTCTTGAAAATTACTCATTTCTCAATCAGGTTGCCCCACCTACCTTTTTAACGCTGGAATCTTCCCTCTATTTCTTGTCAAAAGTTGTTGAACCGCTGATCACTGATCAGGGTTTCTTTTCAACTGTCACCATTCAACGAAATCGTCTCTACTCACAAATCCTTGATAACCTTAATAAGGCGTCTGTCCATGGTTTCTCGCACAAATCAATCTCAAAAAGATTGCTATCTTCCTGGATAGGCGATCCCTCTCAGGAGTTGATTTACTCCCAAGCCCAGGAGGCTGCGAACCTATTCAGAGAATACTGCTACCAATATAATCTACTGGATTTCTCTCTACAAATCGAACTGTTCACTCGTGCCCAACGCGAAATACCACTAGTGCGGTCATACCTAGAAGGTCAATACACTCATCTGATTTATGATAATGTCGAGGAAGACGTCCCAGTTTCACACGATTTTATTGAAATCCTTCACCCGACATTGTCTTCCAGCTTGATTATCTTTGACGAGAATGCCGGGTACCGCAGCTTTCTAGGCGCATCTCCTTCCACGGGCCGCAATTTCGAGAGTCTTTGTCAGGCCTCTATCCATTTGCAGGATTCCTTCACCAGTTCTGCGGAATTAATCCAGCTGAATAAGCAGCTGTCAGCCGCAATTCAGGCGAAAACTGCAAAATCACCCCGAGATTCAATTTCCCGGCTGCCGTTTTTCATCTCCTACCAGAACAATTACCCGCAGATGGCAGAATGGATCGCTGGCAAGGTCGATGATCTGCTGGAAAGCGGCTCTGAACCGGAAGAAATCGTTGTCTTGGCGCCCTTTCTTAGCGATTCTTTGCGCTTCCTGATCAGTTCGGCTTTCAATGCTTTGGATATTCCGCACACATCTCACAGACCATCCCGAGCGTTAAGAGATGAACCCGTTACCCAGTGCTTGCTGACTCTTGCAGCTATTGCTCACCCTGCCTGGGATATCCATCCGCCTGTCTACGAAATCGCCTTAGCATTTCTTCAAGCATTGGGGGGTCTCGACCTGACCCGAGCTTATCTTCTTTCCAAAAACGCTCTCCGCTCAAATTCCCCCTCCTCTATCGGCCTGGCTCCCTTTGAGAACTTCTCCCCTGAAGTTCAGGAAAGAATATCCTTCCAGGTGGGAAATAAATATCAAATCCTTTTGGATTGGCTAATTGAGTACCAGGGTCAAGAGCCATTAGCTCTCGATTACTTCCTATCTCGTCTGTTTGGAGAATTGCTAACCCTGCCTGGATTTGGCTTTTATGATGATATACCAAAAGGGAGAACAACTGCCCAGATCATTGATTCTTATGCAAAATTTCGGAAAACCGCCGCAGATCTGCTGAATCACGATAATTTACTAGCTGGAAAGGAGTATTACAGGATGGTACGGACCGGTGTCTTGGCGAACCAATACCTCCGGTCCTGGACAGAGGCACCACCCGGTCAGGTGCTCCTTGCCCCTGCTTATACTTTTTTGCTGTACAACAAACCAGTGGATTATCAATTTTGGCTGGATATTGGTTCCAGAGGCTGGTACGAGAGAATTTACCAACCTCTCACCAATCCCCATGTTCTGCACCGTAACTGGCATGAAGGCGATTTATGAGCGAGACGTTGAACTGCCTGACAACCGGTTTAATTCGGAGATGCAGATCCATGATCTTCGGTTGTTTAACGGAAACGGACGAACGTGGGTTCGAACAAAAAGGGCTCCTGCTTCAAAAACTCAGTCAAATCCACGCTTTACAGCAGATCAAAGATGGTTTCCCTGGGGACGATGATGCTTAGCGGATTCACACCAAGGCCAGCTCAAGAAGACATCCTATCCTATCAAGGCGGCACGATGGGTGTGTCTGCAGTGCCAGGATCTGGTAAAACCTGGACTTTGTCTTATTTGGCAGCCCAATTAATTATTAACAACTCCTTGGATTCGGATCAGGAAGTTCTTGTCGTGACTCTTGTGAATTCCGCCGTTCACAATTTCACTCAGCGCATCAGCCAATTCCTTTCGTACAACAAGCGGATTCCTTCTCTGGGATACCGTGTCAGAACCCTGCATGGACTTGCTCATGATATCGTCAAGGAGAGGCCGGAACTTGCAGGTCTGGATAACAACTTTCAGATAATTGACGAGCGGGAGGCTATCAGAATCCGGGAAGATGCCGTTCATTCGTGGCTGAGGGATAATCCCAGGGGGATAGACAGATATATCAAGACCGATATATCTGAGAAAAAAATTGAGGATCTCTACACTCGCCAGATTCCAGCCCTGCTTTCAGACATTGCCCTGCAGTTTATTAGAAGTGCAAAAAATTACCAGCTGTCACCCAAAAAGATTTCTTCGATTCTTAAATCGCGGTCCGTTGATTATCCTTTAATCGCCTTTGGCCTGGACATTTATGAGTCTTACCAGAAAAACCTCTCCTATCGTGGGGCAGTTGATTTTGATGACCTGATCACCAAAGCTTTCCAGATCCTAAATCTTGATCACGATCTACTAGAGCGTTTTCAGAGGAAATGGCCCTATATCCTGGAAGACGAAGCCCAGGACAGCAGTCTTCTCCAGCAAAACATCCTCGAGCTCCTTTCCAATGGAGACGGCAGTCAGAATTGGGTCAGGGTCGGTGATCCAAATCAGGCTATCTACGAATCTTTCACAACAGCGGATCCTACCTTGTTAAATGATTTCATAGAGAAAGCAGATTCAAGTTTCACCCTCCCAAATTCTGGGCGTAACACAATCGACATTATCAATCTGGCGAATCATCTAGTGCGCTGGTGCCAAGCTGATCACCCCAATCCCCTGGTTCGTGATGCTCTCTACCCAAATGAAATTCAGCCAACACCCCCTGGAGACAGTCAGCCTAATCCACCCAGTCAACCCGATTCAATTCACATCTATGAAAAAGCCCTCCAACCAGGGGAAGAGATCTCCCTAATCGCTTCGTCAGTCGTAAAATGGCTTGAAACCCATCCCGACTCTACGGCCGCTATCCTCGCACCCCGGAACGAAAGGGGCAAGAAAATGGCGGGCGTATTGCGCACTCAATTCCAAATTGAACCGGTGGAACTGCTTAATTCAACCCTTGAAACCCGAAAAACTACTGGCGCGCTGGTCAAGATTCTGGCGCATATCATTGCACCTGACTCGTCCAAGAAATTATCTGAAGTTTACAAAGTCACCCGCCGAGAGCTGCAGCAGGACCAAGCTGCCTGGCAGGTTGTTGAAGCTGAAGCGAAACTCTTGAGCTCAGCCAAATGGCCAGAACGATTCATATCCCCCAGGACGAACAAAGATTGGCTTGAAACGCTCCAGGATGGAAATGAGGCGTTTGAAGAAGATTTCATTCGGTTCAAAGAATTGGTCCTGAAATGGCATCAGGCAGCTCTTTTGCCAATTGATCAGCTAATCCTTACTATAGCAATCGATATCTTTGACGATCCTTCTGAGTTAGCCTTAGCCCATCAAATTGCAAATTTTGAACGCCAATTGTCCGATTCCCATCCTGAGTGGGAGCTTCCAGTGCTTGTCGATGAGCTCCGAGCACTCGCCCGTAATGAAAGGCGCTTTTTTGCGATTAACGAAGATGCTCAATTCCATCCTGAAGACCATAAAGGCAGAGTAGTAGTCACCACAGCCCATAAAGCCAAAGGCTTAGAATGGGATAGGGTTTACCTGATGGCAGCCAACAACTATAATTTTCCTTCCGGCATTGAAGAGGAAAATTATATTGCTGAAAAATGGTTCATCAGAGATAACTTGAATTTGCCAGCGGAAACTCTTTCCCAGCTTGATCATTTATCATCACCTGGATCGTCCGCCCCTCCAGAAGGATTACCCAGTAAATCCGCCAGGTTGGATTACATCAAAGAACGTCTGCGGTTGTTTTATGTTTCAATAACTCGAGCGAAGAAGGAGCTGATCATCACCATCAAAGCAATTTGCAGGATTTTTTAGAATGTCCCAGACGCTTTGAACTGAGGAATATTCAAGAAGCCAGCTGGCCGGCAGTTTTATCTGAGCCTCCCACACGTTTTGAGGAATTAACTGAACTTGGGGATCGATTTCATAAACTCAGCAACCAGTTCTTCATTGGTATTGATCCGACCTCAATCGAATCTTCAATTCACCAGCCCGAACTGGAAGACCTCTGGAAACGCTTTCTTCCTTACGCTGAATCCCTGGCAGATTATAAACACTTCACAGAGCAGATCCTCAGGACGACATTGAATGGGCACATTCTTGTTGCTAAGTATGATTACGTCGCTTACTTACCTGATGATTCTTTTCTGATCATTGATTGGAAGACAAGTACCAAAAAACCAGACCGCCCTACTTTAGCCGCCCGGGTCCAGACCTATTTGTATCCTTTTATCTTTTACGAATCCTTCCAAGACCTCTTTGAAAAGCCCCATCCCAACCCACCACAGATCCTACTTCAGTACTGGTATCCGAACAGCACTGAGCCGGAAGAAATCTTTCCATATTCTGAGGAACGTCATCAAACTATCAAAGAGCAGCTGTCTAACACCATTTCCCGTATTGATGGTTTGAGGAATTCCGATAATTCATTTCCTCTAACTGAGGATATTAATTATTGCCGTTTTTGCAACTTCCGGTCCTTATGCGAAAGAGCAGCCTCCGCCGGTACGCTTGCGCTGGATGCTGATTACGAAAACGAGGATCTTTCAAACACTCACTTTGACCTTGATTTAATTAATGAAATTGAATTTTGATTGATAATAAATAACAATGCCTATGCGCAACATTATTGAACGTTGGGTTTTTCCCAAATTAGATCCTGTACCCGGTTTATTCCAAGCCAAAATCGGGGGCTCGTCCCTGGTTGCAAAGACACTCTACCAGCGAGGATATACTTCAGTTGATACCGCCCTGGGTTTCCTTGACCCTGTTTTTTACACTCCTTCTCCTCCTTCCGATTTGCCTGGCCTGTTTACTGCAGCTGACCGGCTGGAATCTGCCTTGAAGGGCGGTAAGAACATCTTGATCTGGGGCGATTTCGACGTCGATGGGCAAACCTCAACAACCCTGCTCTATTCCGGTCTGGTAGAGTTGGGAGGCTCAGTCACTTATTACATTCCGATCCGCGCCTCAGAATCCCACGGTGTATCTCCAGCCTCCTTGCAAGACAAGATCGATCGTTTTCAGCCTGACCTGCTGATCACTTGCGATACCGGGATTGATGCCGTGGACGCTGTCCGCCTTGCCCGCGAGCAAAACCTGGAAGTGATCATAACAGACCATCACCAGCTCCCTGACCAGCTCCCGGATGCCAATTCAATCGTGAATCCAAACCTGCTTCCAGCAGATCACCCCCTGCGGACCCTTCCGGGAGTTGGAGTTGCATACAAGCTGATCGAAGAATTATTTTCCCGTCAAGACCGGGATTCGGAACGATTTCTTGACCTGGTCGCCCTCGGTGTGGTTGCTGATGTGGCTGAACAGGTAGGCGATACCCGCTTCCTTCTGCAGCGGGGTCTGGAAATCCTAAGAACATCCCCTCGACCAGGTCTCTCAGAGCTCTATCGTTTCGCAGGAATCGATCAGCGAGAAATCACAGAAGATCAGATTGGTTTCGTAATTGGACCGCGCTTGAACGCTCTCGGCCGCCTTGACGATGCTAATTCTTCCGTGGATTTCTTAACCACTTCTGAACCAGGCCGAGCCCATAAACTTGCTGAATTCCTTGAAAATTTAAACAGGCGGCGCCAGGAGCTGACCGAGGATATATATCAGGAAGCCGTGGCGATGATCGAAAGATCGCCAAGCCTCGTCGAGGACTATCCCGTAATTGTGCTCGCCGGCTCATCGACCTGGAATCCGGGCGTAATCGGCATTGTAGCCAGCAGAATCGTTGACCGCTTCTTCAAGCCCGTCATCATGCTCTCTCAGGATGGCGGAGATTACCGCGGATCTGCCCGGTCCATCGAGGGCGTCAACATAACCAAGCTGATCAGCGAGTCCAGCGGTTTATTGACTTCGTTCGGAGGTCACCCGATGGCTGCAGGAATGAGCCTTCCTGCTGAAAATGTCACTAAATTTCGCTCCTCTCTCTCGGAGGACTTTCACCGCATAGTTGGTCCTCCTCCGGAGGAAGTCAGAATCGACATTGACGCTGAGTTATCTTTCAATGAGATTTCATTGGATTTCATTACTGATATCCAACGCTTGGCTCCATTCGGCGCTGGCAACCCAAAGCTGCTCTTTGCAACCAGAGGCCTATCTATCAACGCTGAGCGAATCATAGGAAAAAACAAAAATCATCGCAAGATAACCCTTACTGACCCGAGCGGTACAGATCTAGATTTCCTATGGTGGAACAGCGCGCAATACTCACTGCCTTCTGAACCGATTGATGCGGCTTATTCATTAGACCTGACCACATTCAGGGATCAGCTCCAGATTCAAGCCACCATCCAACACATCCGCCATAGCTCAGATGAACCGGTGTATCTGAAAAGTCCTAAAAAGATCAATTTCCAGGATTTCCGCCAAAGCCAATCTCCAATGCTCGATCTGGAGAGTGTGATTTCTTCCGGGAATGTTCAGGTTTGGGCTGAATTGAAGATTCCTCCAGGCGTTCAATCTCGCAACCGCCTGGAGTTAATGGACCACCCAACTCTTGTCATTTGGACCTCCCCTCCCAACCGCCAGGTTTTATCCACCGTGGTCAGTCAGGTTTCTCCCTCCGAAATCATTCTGTTCGCCATCGAACCAACTTTTCCAAGCCAGAGAGATTTCATTCAGGCGTTGTTAGGATTGCTTAAACACCTAAAACTCTCTGATAAAGAATTCGATCTAGAAAGATTCGCCCAGGCACTCGCACTCCCACAGGACGTAATCGAGATTGGTTTGGAGTGGATCCATCTTCAAGGGGATTTTTATCTATCCTCTCTCATGGCAATAGGAGATTTCGAACCCGGTCCCGGAACCACGCTGCCTGGTTTTCAAGACATCGACCGGAGATTAAAACTTATGCTCCAGGAAGTTTCAGCATATCGGAGATATTATAAAACTGCTCCTGTCGGTTCTCTGCTCTGAAAGAACTTGAAACATTCAGGGAGTAACCGCTTCGCTCCTTGATTACCTTCCAGCGCCTGTAGTACAATTTTTCCATGACGTCTCTGCAAGACAAATTAAAAGAATTGGGTGTCCAGATTGGCACATCTCAAATTCCGGACAGTCCAAGGAAAAAGAGCAAATACACCGACTTGATGGATGTGCTCCCTGGTACCTGGGAAGAGACTCCCGCCGGTGATTGTTTTGTTATTAGAAAGGAATTCTTACCTGATTTCCGGCACGGATCCCAGACTCTCGATACTGAATTATCCTTGCAACCTTTTGAGACGCAGAACCAGCTCAGCGGTATCTCTCGGCTCAACCTTTCCG
>JARROG010000132.1:0-5416 GCA_037384185.1 Anaerolineales bacterium
TTAGGAGAAAGTCTGGACAATGTAGCCGCCAGTGCTTTCCAGTATGGTGCGGACCAGGTCCTGGTGGCAGATGCCCCAATCCTCAAAGAGTTCCGCCCTGAACCCCTGGCAGATATGGTCAAGCAAGCTGCAGAAAAATACGAACCAGACGTGATCATCTTTCCTACCACCACCCGGGGCAGAATTCTGGCAGCTATGGCCGCGGTTGACCTGGACAGTGGAGTGATGGTGGATGTGATCGACCTGGACTGGTCTGGTGATCAGATTGTCGCTACCCGACCCATCTACGCCGGGAAACTGCTCGCCAAACTTGTCTGCAGTACCAATCCACAGGTGATCACCATCCGCACCAGGGCATTTGCTAAACCAGAACCCGACCCAGGCCGCTCTGGCACGCCAATCGAGCTTGAGGTCAACCTGGATCCCGATGGAGTCTCCACCAGCATCGCTTCCATGGAAGAAAAAACTGAAGGTGTGAGCCTCAACGATGCAGTAGTGATCGTTTCCGGCGGGCGGGGAGTTGCGCTCAACCCCTGCCTCGATCCTCCAGACGACCTGAGCGAAGCGGACGCAGAAATCTGGAAAGCCAAGAAGGGTTTCGAATTGATCGAAGAGCTGGCGGGGACATTGGGAGCTGCAGTCGGCGCCAGCCGAGCTTCTGTGGATGCCGGCTACATCGACTATGATCATCAGGTCGGTCAGACCGGCAAGGTGGTCTCGCCTGACCTATATATCGCTTGTGGGATCTCAGGCGCAATCCAACACCTGGCAGGTATGCGCAGCAGCAAGGTGATCGTGGCAATCAACAAGGATCCTGATGCCCCGATCTTTAAATTCGCTCGCTTTGGCGTGGTGGATGATATGCACGCTGTTCTCCCACCACTAACGGCGGAGTTGAAAGCATATCTGGAAGGTTAGGGGAGTTAAATGAAAAGAGGCGAGGTCGGAAATCCGACTTCGCCTCTTTTTTAATTTCCGTTGCGGGACGGCATCATCAACACACAGTGGTTGGTGTTATCGACCACACGTTCCGAATCAGCCCCCATCATCATCCGGTCAAATCCTCCCCGGCCGTTGGACGTCAGCAGGATCAGATCATAATCACCTTCGTCGGCAGTTTCCACAATGGTGGTTGCCGGGCGGGAACCTTTGACGATGATATCGGTCTTAACCCCGTCTTTTTCCAGTGAGCGGGAAACCGCTTCCAGGAAATTGATCATCTGGGCTTCCGCCTCGGCCCTGAGTTCCTCAACCACATCGGCAGGAGCTCGGTAGTTATCCGTCTCAGGAATCTGCGGAACGCTGATCAGAGTGACCTCGCTGTCATAAGCGAGGGCCAAAGCCCTGGCATAGGGCAGCACTTTCTCGGAAGCGATCGAGCCGTCCAGCGCTACCAGCATTTTTTTAAGCTTGCGGCCCATGTCTCCAGGCTGTTCTCCCTGCACCAGGTAAACAGGGATATCCAGCCGCATCATCAACTTGGAAGATACCCCCCCACTCATCCAGTGTTTCTCTCCAGACTTTCCCTTGGTGGTAGTGACCACCAGATCGATATTGGCCGATTCCACAAAAGATTGAGTCACCTCAGCGATGGATCCAATGCGGACTGCCTTGTCGACCTCAAATCCATCGGCCCGGAGCTGTTCAATGATTGAATCCAGGTAGATCTCCCGGGCTGCCATGTCTGCCTGGAATTGCTCCTGGGGGCCGTGTGAGTAGGATTTTACTCCGGAAAGCAGCGTCATCGATGCTCCCGTCACCTGGCAAATACGTTTGGCAGCTGGAAGGGCCTGGGCAGCGTACACAGATCCGTCGAGTAATACCGCGATCTTTTTTATGGTGACGTATTTATTGCGCCAATTGCTTTGTTCAATTGGTTCCGGTTCCCAGGTGATGTCCTGTTGAGCGGGTTGGTTCCCGGCAGAGACCGCAACGGGAGCCATCTGCCCAAAGCCAAAACCAGCCAGCAGCGTAGCATCCAGTCCTCCCAGGTAATCCAAAACGGGATCCGGGTCACCCAGGTGGGATCTTGAGATGCTGAAGCCAATATAGAGGATCGGTATAAACAGCAGGTAGGTCCAGGCGCCTTCTGTAAAGCGCTCCTCAAAGATCACCCCGGTTGCCCCAGTTGTCAGCAGGGCAGCCAGTGCAGTCCCAGGGATCAGCAGCGCTTTTCCGATGGAATAATTTTCGCGGACCTGGCGGATCAACCGCTTGGTCACTGCCCAGCCAGTCATACTTAATAGAATGAATACGCCTGCAGCGTAAATCGCCAGGTAAGTTTCTTCACTGGTGCCAAAAAACAGGAAAGCGATGCTGACAATCGTGACCTCCAACCAAACTGGCTTGTCCGCCACATCATGCTGATTCTGCTGGCCAAGGTTCGGCGGGATGTAATTGCGCTTCTTCAACCCCAATGCCAGGTTCTGGAGCCCCTGGGCACTGGCAGCTGAGGCTGACATCAATACCGCGATGCCGACAATGGTTCCCAGATAGGGTAAGGGGGAAGGCAGCAGCACATCCATGGTCTGGGTAAAGACCGAAACATCCGGATTGGTGGGATCGGAGATATTCAGGATGGCCGGACCAACGATCAGCATAGTGACCGCAGTTGTTCCCATAATGATCAGCAGACTGCGGAACGCCTGGCGGCTTCTGACTTCGTCTGATCCCTCATAGGCGGCCACCAGGTTGGCAAATACCTCGATGCCTGTCATGACTGCTAGGATGCGGACATATCCTGCCAATGTATAGTGGAAGTACTCGCCGTGGAAAGCGGCCAGGTTGAAGTCCGGAAGATGAAAGCCCTGTTTCCAAAGAGTGGCGGCGATCATCACCCACAGCAGCACCAGCACACCAGCGGTAGCTGGACCAAATGTCCGGGCTGCCACCTTGGGTCCGCGATTCACCAGCCAACCGGTCAGGACACTTAAAGCGATGGCTACTAGGGTCCGATATTGAATGCCCAGGAGATCCGCATTCAAGGCCGGGATCCGGTCAGCGATAAAAGTGACCATAGCAGCCATACTGACCAGGAAGGTCAATGTATATTCAATGAAAGTGATCGCCGCGTTGATCTTGACTGCCCAGCTCCCGAATTCCTCTTCGCTCAAGCCGCTGCCCCCACTGCCGTCCGTGACCCAGCGCATGACCAACCGATACATGGCGGATACCACCATGATGGTAACAATCACTAACCAGACTGTAGCCCCAAAGGTCACCCTGGCAACGCCAGCCACGACGATCAGTTTCAGGAATGGACCAAATACATAGAGCGGGGAGGTAGCGGGATCACCGCCGCCTGCCAGCGCGCCTTCAAAGGCATTGTTTAGTTTATTAGAGACTTTAACTGCCATAATTCCCTTCAGCCCACCGGATGAAAATACCGGAGGAAAATCCTGTGTTTTCTGCTCTCGCGATGAAATCCAGGATCTGCATCGCGGTAAATATAAGACCTGCCTGACTTAGCTACAAAAAAATAGCAAGGAAATACCCTGCTATCCTTTCTGGTCTGCAGGCTTATAATTATACCGTACGGTATTCCACTCTCCAATAGCACCTGAAAAGCCTATGGATGAACTTCGCTCTCACTTCCTTCTTGATCCAACAGTCACATTCCTCAACCACGGGTCCTTTGGGGCCACGCCCCGGGAGGTGCTTGAGGTTTACCATGATTGGCAGCGCCGCCTGGAATCCCAACCTGTTAAGTTTCTGGGGCGTGAACTTCCAGATCTCCTGCGGGGCGCCCGAAGAGCGCTGGGAAGATATCTCCAGGCAGATCCGGACAATCTGGTATTCATCCCAAATGCCACTTTTGGGGTGAATGTCATTGCCCGCACGTTCAATTTCCAACCCGGGGAGGAGCTGCTGACCAGCGATCAAGAATACGGCGCCTGTGAAAATGTCTGGCACTACATCGGTCAGCGCAGCGGGTTAAAAATGGTACAGCGTGAAATTCCCCTTCCTCTCCCTCCAGATGACGAGATTGTGGATATCATCTGGTCAGGAGTCACCAAGCAGACCCGACTGATTTTCCTGAGCCACATCACTTCTCCAACCGCGGTAAGATTGCCAGTAGAGCAGATCTGCCAGCGAGCCAGGAAGGCGGGTATTCTCACCTTGATTGACGGGGCCCATGCCCCAGGGCAGATCGAATTGAACCTGACGGATTTAGGAGCTGATTTTTACACCGGCAACTGACATAAATGGCTGATGGCTCCCAAAGGATCCGCTTTCCTGCACATCCGTCCCGAGCACCAGGACACCATCCAACCGCTGGTGGTAAGCTGGGGCTGGGGTGAAAACTGCTCCTATCCCAGCGACAGCCATCTGCAGGCTGTTTTGGAATGGTGGGGCACAAAAGATCCAGCAGCCTATCTGAGTGTTCCGGAAGCGATCCAATTCCAGACCGTTCATCAGTGGGATGACGTCAGGGAAAAATGCCGGAAATTGCTGGAAGAAACCCTCGAGAAAATCCAGAGAATCACCGGTCTGCCTTCCCTGTACGGGACAGAGGAAAATCGCTTCTGCCAGGTTGGAGCGGCATTCCTTCCGGCAGATAGCAAACCGGACACACTGCAGGCCTGGCTTTATGATAAGCACCGGATCGAAATTCCGGTTATCCACTGGCGGGACCAGTGGCTGATCCGCCCCTCGGTTCAGGGCTACAACACGGAGGAGGATCTGGAATTTTTGGTAGAGGCGCTGGGGAAATACCTGAAAAAATAGCAGATCTTGATCAAGTAGGAAGCTGGTAGAGTTCCAGCAGGACACCCCCTGCCCCTTTTGGATGAATGAAAGCCAGCTGGCGACCGTCTTCCATCCGGATCGGCCGTTCATTAATTAGCTGAACCCCTTGGGACTTGAGATCTTCCAGCTTGGCAGCGATATCGTCGACTTCGATGCAGATGTGGTGTAAACCCGGTCCTCGCTTTTCCAGGAACTTCGCCAAACCACTGTCCTGATCGGTGGGTTGAACCAGTTCGATCTCACTTTCACCCAAAGGCAGGAAGGCTATTTTGGCATCCATCCCGGAGACTGTTTCAATATGGTCCAGGGACAAACCCAGCTGATCCTGCCAGAACTTTAGCGCCTGGTCTAAATCCGGCACCAGCACAGCCACGTGGTCAAGGCGTTTCAAGTCAGTCATGCCAATATTATATATTGGAACTCTGTTGAAAGGCAGGTTTTCAAGATCATTGGATTCACCCTGGAATATACCGTTTCTTCATGGATTTCCAAACCAGCGACAATATAATTCGAATAGAATTTTGGATTTTGTTGAGTCCACAAAAAACCAGCTCACCAGCTGGGAGGCTGGTATTCCCCCCAGACCTCTCGTAGAGCAGCCGTGATCTCTCCCAGGGTAAGGTTGTTTTCAACGCACTCGATGAACAACGGCACCAGATTCTCGGTT
>JARROG010000133.1:0-5847 GCA_037384185.1 Anaerolineales bacterium
CCGGAGAAAAAAATCCACAACCAGTTTTTGCCTCAAAAGGGCTGATGGTTGAACAATCCACTGCTGTCGGATCTGGAAAAGAGCATTTAAAATTAATTCTGAAGGATGGACCTTATCTTTTTAACGCCATTGGTTTCAGGTTTGGGGAGCTGCTTCCAAATCTACCCCAAAAAATGGATGTCGCCTTCCACTTTACAGAAAACAACTTCAGAGGACGGAAGGAATATCAACTCCAGATCATAGATGTATCCGCTTCTTAATCCACGAACCGGTACTTTACCAGGGCCCAGATCGCCTCAAAGGCATCTGAAAATCCTATCTTTTTCCCCTCTTCGTAATCCCTTGGATTAAATGAGATGGGCACTTCATAAATCCGGTATTTGCGTTTTAATATTTTTGCTGTAAATTCTGGTTCAAATTCAAATCTTTTCGCATGGAGCGGCATATCCTTCACTACTTCTCGCTTAAATTGGCATGGAGCGGCATCTCCTTCACTACTTCTCGCTTAAAAACTTTATAGCCGGTCTCCATGTCCGAAAGGATCGTGTCATAAAGAATATTCGTGAACAGTGTGAGTATTTTATTGGCAATCATATGCCAGAACATTGCCACTCTTCTTGATGCACCCAGGAACCTGGACCCGTAAACCACTTCAGCCAGTCCATTTTCGATCGGTTCCAATAACTTAGGATATTCTTGAGGGTCATATTCCAGATCAGCATCCTGGATCAGGAAAACATCCCCGCTGGCCGCCTGAAATCCTTTGCGTACAGCCGCTCCTTTTCCTTGATTTCGTTCCTGAAGGAGAACCGTAAACCCTTCGCGCCCCTCGTAATCCTTGACTAATTCCCGGGTGCCATCTGTGGATCCGTCATCCACTAACACGATTTCGTCAGCTAAATTTGTTTTTTGGACCCGATTTATGATCTCTTCCAGAGTATTTATTTCATTATAGATAGGGATGATTACGGATAATTTCATAGTTTCCTTATTGAAGAGGCTGATTAAGCCGTGCTATAATTCGTTCGGTAAAGCCTGCAATTATTTTTGCCTTAGTATCTTATCATAATTCATTGGAGCGCATTCATGAATCCACCTCGAGTCCATCCAGATATTCCGGAAGCTGAATTTCAACATACAGGGACGAAACCTTTTGGCCCACCCCCTATCACTCAAATCAGCGATACTGGTTTAAGCAGGCTGTGGCTGCAGGATCTTGCCCTTAAAATGCTTTATTTTCAGGGATATCTGACGGGATATGAACTTGCTGAAAAGATCCGCCTTCCGTATACCTCAATTGTCGACAAAATCGTCGATTCGTTAAAAAGAGAGAAATTTATCGAGGTCAAAGCATCAACGGTGGGTCTCGGTGAAGGATCCTACCAATACGGTATCACCCAGGCTGGGATCAATCGCGCCCGGGAAGCTTTAGATCGCAGCCAGTATGCGGATGCCGCCCCGGTTCCACTTGAGGATTACAACAGAGCTATTCGACGCCAAAGTCTCGGTAAACTCAATGTCTCTCCCAGAGCTCTGCGGGCCTATCTGTCTGAATTGACTCTTTCAGAAGACATTATCAACCGGGTTGGTCCAGCAATCAACTCCGGTACATCTGTTTTTATCTACGGGCCTCCCGGCAACGGTAAAACCAGTATCGCCAGGGCAATCGGTTCTATGATCCTGCGGGAGAGCATTTACATCCCTTACGCAATATTTATCGAAGGCCAGGTAGTTAAACTTTACGATTCCGTCAACCACGAATTAATTCCTGAACCGGAACTCAGTGACACGGGCACCGGTTCATTGAAAACAGGCATGCGCAGCGATCCCAGGTGGGTCCGCATCAAACGTCCGTTTATTGTGGTCGGCGGTGAGTTGACCCTGACGGATCTAGACCTGGTGTTTAACCCTGTAACAAAATTTTACGAGGCTCCATTTCAGCTCAAGGCAGCTGGAGGACTGCTTCTGGTGGATGACTTTGGGAGGCAGCAAGTACGCCCCACTGACCTGTTGAATCGTTGGATCATCCCGCTTGAGAACCAGATTGACTTCCTAACGCTGCACACTGGCAGAAAAGTGGAAGTCCCCTTCAATGAGCTGATTGTGTTTTCGACAAATTTGCCTCCTAAGGACCTGGTTGACGAAGCGTTCTTACGCAGGCTTCGCCACAAAATACGCGTTGGGGACCCTTCGTTCAACGAATATAAAGAGATCTTCAAATCCGTTGCTGCCTCAAAGAATATTCCCTTCAACGAAGAGAGTCTGGCGTACCTGATCAAAAATTGGTACATCAAACCCAACCGGAATCTGCGCGGTTCACATCCTCGTGAAATATGCAACCAAATCCTTGATATCTCAAAGTTTCTGGGCTGCAAACCAGAGATGACCAGAGAGCTTTTGGACCAGGCTGCAGACGCTTTCTTCGTAGACCTTTAAGTCTGTTTCAACCAACCGTATGTTTCTTTCTCTTCCCAAGCCGGTGATAATCGCCCACAGGGGGGCCAGTTCGCATGCCCCAGAGAACACACTGGCAGCATTTCGACTGGCTGTTGAACAAGGAGCAGCTGCTATCGAGCTTGATGTTCAGCTGACAGCCGACCATGAAGTCGTTGTTTTTCACGACATTTCACTCTCAAGGACCACCGACGGCCAGGGAAAAATTTCCGACTTCAATCTAGCGGAGCTGGAGCAGTTGAATGCCGGGGTCAATTTTGAACCCGCATACCAGGGCGAAAGGATTCCCACCCTGGCAGATGTGCTGGATAACATTCCTGACACAATCTTCCTAAACATCGAACTCAAAAACTTAAACACTCCTACTGATGTCCTTCCAGTGAAAACTGCAGATCTGATCCGGCAATTCCAAGCTCAACAGAGAGTTTTGATTTCATCGTTCAACCCTCTAGCGTTGTATAAATTCCAGCGACAGATTCCTGAAGTGCCCTGCGGTAGACTCCTCTATAGCAAGCTCACCATCAAACTTTATGAGTTGCTGCCCTTATTGGCATCAGGATATCAATCCATCCACCTTCCTTTTCGGGCGCTCACCCGTAATATTGTGCGGACTTTCCACGAAAGAGATCTTAAGGTGTTTGCATACACGCTCAATCATCCGCAGGATATAATAGACGCAGTTGAAACAGGGGTGGATGGTTTCTTTACAGACGATCCAGGATTCGCAAGCCGGCTTCTTAATAACGAAAACTAACTTTTATTTTCATCCAGGAAACCTAAATTGGTATTTATCAGGCGTTTATTACTTCGATGTAGACGGTTTATCGAGCATCTAGTCGCAGCTGCTTTGATTATTTGCCTGTTTATTCCAGGGTTGCAAGGTGTCTCGGCGAAATCATCAGGAACCGTTCTTCTACCAGCAGACCGGGCACAGCAGCAGCTGGATGAATTAACACCCGAAGAAAAAGTCGGACAACTATTCCTGATCACATTCAACGGAATGGATACCAGCCCCGCCGCGCCTGTTTATGATTACATCGCGAAATATCATATTGGCGGCGTGATCCTCGATCGAGATAACGACAACTTTCAAAATTCAGAACAGCTGATCCAGGACTGTTGGTCACTGGTCCAAGATTTACAAACTATCGAATATGCTTCTTCTGGACAAGCAGACAGTAGCGACACTGCTGGAGGCGGCCAAAATAACGCCTACATCCCACTCTTTGTCGGTCTTTCTCAGGAAGGAGACTATTCCAACTATTCTGAAATTTTGACCGGCCTTAGTCCGATACCCAGTCAAATGTCGTTAGGTGCTACTTGGGATCCTGAACTCGCAGAACAGATCGGTATACAGCTTGGAAGGGAGCTGTCCTCCTTGGGCATCAATCTCCTTTTTGGGCCCAGCCTCGATGTTGTATCCAATCCTAGTCCAGGTCAAAGCGACCTTGGCGTCAGATCCTTTGGGGGCGATCCATTCTGGGTTGGAAAATTTGGTCAAGCATATATTCGCGGGCTTCATGCTGGCAGTCTTGATAATATCGCTGTTGTCGCTAAATATTTTCCAGGACTGGGCAGTTCTGATCGTTTACCTGAACAGGAAGTCGCTACCGTCCGGAAATCTCTTGACCAGCTGAAACAAATTGATCTCGCGCCATTCTTCGCAGTCACCGGAAGCGCTCCATCTCCTGACGCTGCAGCCGATGCCCTCCTGAATTCCCACATTCGCTACCAGGGGCTGCAGGGAAACATTCGTTCCACAACACGCCCCATCAGCTTGGATCCCCAGGCATTCGAGCTGTTGATGAGCCAGGAAGCTTTTACAACCTGGAGAGAAGACGGCGGAATCATCATCAGCGATAATTTAGGCAGCCAGGCCCTTCAAAATTTTTATGACCCCACTGGACAGACATTCAACATCCGCCGTGTGGCTGTTGATGCTTTCATTGCCGGGAACGATATATTGTATCTAGGAAATTACGGGAGTGAAAATAAACCTATACCGAACCACGAAATCATTTCCACGATCGAATTCTTCGCCCAAAAATATCGGGAGGATCAAGATTTCGCTGCCAGGGTCGATCGGTCTGTTCTCCGCATCCTCACTCTCAAATACAACATTTATTCTTCCTTCAATCTTTCCACAGTCCTTACGTCAAAGAACACCCTTTCTGCGATCGGCAATGGAGATACGGCAGAGCTGGTTGCCAGGCAGAGCGCTACACTCATCAACCCTGATATAACCGACCTGGGGTCTATTCTTCAACCCTCACCATCCTATTCAGACCGGATTGTGATCCTGACCGACTCCCAGACGACCACGCTCTGCAGCACCTGCCCTACTCTGGCAACACTTGCTACTAATGATCTTGAGGACGCAATTATCCGCCTATACGGCCCCTATACCGGGCGTTCTCTATACAGGTCAAATATATCTTCTTATTCCTTCAAAGACTTGGCCAATCTCCTTGACTTTCCTGAAGAATCTGAACAAATGGTCAGGGACATGGTCAATTCAAACTGGATCATTGTTGCCGCACTAGACAAAAACGATCGCAGGCCATATTCACTCGCTCTAACCCGCCTTCTTGCTGAAAGACAAGATCTGCTGAGAGGTAAAAAAATAATTGTCTTTGCGCTCGGAGCCCCTTATTACCTGGATGCAACCAACATCTCAAAGATCTCAGCATTTTTTGCTCTTTATAATCATTTTCCTGCGGCAATCGATGTCGCTGCCAGGATCCTATTCAACGAATTCACGACTTTTCCAGGAAACCTTCCGGTATCCGTACCGGGCATCAATTATGACTTGATATCAGCGACAGCCCCGGATCCGTCCCTCGAGTTTATGGTCTTCGCTGGCGACACACCCGATTTTGATATTGCCACCTTGACACCAGGAGCTACCCCCGCTCCTCCCGTTTTTCGAGTTGACGATCAAGTGGAGCTGCGAACGAGCATCATTTTAGACCACAACGGTAATCCGGTACCGGACGGAACTCCAGTTACTTTCTATCTCCAATCTCAAGGCACAAGCACGGTATTGCCCCAAGTCACAACCTCAGGGGGTTCCGCCGCCACCTCGTTCTTCATTGAAAACAGGGCAGATATCTCGATATACGCAGAAAGTTCTCGCGCCCGTTCCCGTACGATTTCCATCAGTGTTTTGGGAGATTCGTCAACTCTTTCCTCCGCTACTTCGCCAGAAGAGGAGATTCGGCAATCTCCGACTGCTCCGGAAATATCGAACCCCCCTCCGCCAACGCAGGAAATCACCCTGGCAGCCGAAAATGATAGGCGAACTTTATGGGTTGAGTGGTGGCTATCTATCATCCTGGTTATGGTAATTGGTTTTAGCGCCTATCGTGTGGGTGCTTCTTCCGGACTGGTTCG
>JARROG010000134.1:0-5356 GCA_037384185.1 Anaerolineales bacterium
CCGCTCACTCCAGGATGGAAAGAGTATCCTGGCAGAAGGAGCTCAGGGGACTTTACTGGATCTGGATCATGGCACATATCCATTCGTGACCAGTTCAACTCCTACAGCTCCTGGAGCTCTGGTTGGCTTGGGGCTTGGCGTTGGCTCGGTTGACCGGGTAATTGGGGTAGCCAAGGCATTTCAGACCAGGGTGGGGGAAGGACCATTTCCGACCGAACTGTCCGGGAACCTGGCTGCACGCTTAAGGGGTACGGGAGAGAATGAGTGGGATGAGTACGGCACTACCACCGGTCGACCCCGGAGAGTTGGCTGGTTGGATGTCGTCCTGCTTCGTTACGCAGCCAGGATCAATGGAATCACGGAGCTGGCTCTTACCAAGCTGGATATCCTCTCTGGATTTGAGACGCTCAAGCTCTGCACAGCGTACCAGATAGGCAACAGCTCAACCGATACCTTGCCGTTAGGTCCAGCCAATCTGGCAGAGATGACAGCTATCTATGACAGCTTGCCAGGCTGGAATGAGGATTTGATGGACATGCGTTCTTGGGAAGCGCTGCCTGAAGCAGCTCGCAGCTATGTTTCCAGGATTGAAGAGCTTGTAGGCTTGCCTATCAGCACGATTTCTGTGGGCCCGGAACGCTCACAGGTCATTCGCCGCTGAATGTCTATGAAAAAGTCCCTTTGGATTGTGTTTCTGTTGTTATTGTCCGGATGTCTGGCATCTGAAGGGTTGGCGCCCACCGCGGCACCGACAGCAACACCGACAGAAACTTTGCCTCCCAGCCCAACGGTGGTTTGGTTTCCTCCTACCGAAACCGCCCAAGTGACCCCCACGTTGGAGACCACGCCCACTCCCGGGGTGATGGCCGAGCTCGGTGTGGTGATTTTTCGGGACTCCTTCACTTCCAGTGAAGGCTGGAATCTGCCGAATTCATCCCGGGGGCAGATCAACATAGCTGGGGGCGAGATCGATGTCATCATCAATCAACCCGCCAGCTATTTGCAAGCCAACCTGGAGAAACCGGATCTGGGTAATTTCTACGCAGAGATCACAGCCAACCCGGTGATATGTTCTGGCCGAGATGAATATGGATTCCTGTTCCGGGTTTACGGTCTGGATCAGTTCTACCGCTTCGGATTGACCTGTAGTGGAGAGATTCGGCTGGATAGGTTCTTCAGTGGTGGTTCTGTTGTGCTTTACCCGTGGACCAGAAGTGCGTCCATTCCGGTCGGAGCTCCCAGTGTCTCCAAGATAGCTGTCTTGGCTGTTGACGATCAGTTGTATTTCTACATCAATGGGGATCCTCAGTTATCGGTTGCCGATCAGCCCCGCAGTGTGGGCTCATTTGGCGTGTACGCCAGATCGGTTGGTGAAAATGCGGTGACCGTTACCTTTTCAGATCTGCTGGTCAGGGAAGTTCTTCCAAAGTAGAATCGCTGCTGGAAACCTGACTGCGAAGTCAGGATGATGAGCGCGCAGCAGCGCAGTGATGAGAAATCGAGACAGTGTATAATACCTTGAAAATAGCAAGCGGTTTGGAGCCGGTGGAATAATCCCAGGTCAGGCTGCTTCAGAGGAGGAATTGTGTATCATAAATTGATTATCGCAGGAAACTTGGGCCGTGACCCCGAAATGCGTTATTTGCCGAGCGGCCAGGCAGTGACCGATATGTCTGTTGCAACCAATCGGGTCTATACAGATTCCAATGGTCAGAAAGTTACGGAAACATCCTGGTTCCGAGTATCTGTTTGGGGAGGCATGGCAGAAACCGTCAACCAATATTTGAGGAAAGGCAGTAAAGTGCTGGTTGAAGGATACCTGCGTCCGGATCCAGATACTGGGGGTCCCCGGGTATGGACCCGCAACGATGGTACTCCAGCTGCCAGTTTCGAGATGACCGCTCAAAATGTGACCTTCCTGTCATCCCGGGCAGAAGATCAGGCGCTCCAGAATCGTTCTGGGGGCGGTGGAGTGGACGCGGTGGACGAGGATGATATTCCCTTTTAGCCCACAGCCCAGTAATAAAGGAAAGGCCAATGGCCCAGAATAAGAACACACCAACGATCCCCGGGATCGAGCTGCCCCAGGATATGGAAGCAGATTATGCTAATTTGGCAAGGATTACCCATTCCCCTTCGGAGTTTATTTTTGATTTTGCTCAGATGCTGCCCGGATTAAAAACTCCTCAGTTCAAGTCGAGGATCCTGCTCAGCCCGCTGAGTGCAAAATTAATTTTCAAAGCACTGGGAGATAACCTGGCGAAATATGAAGCCAATTATGGAGAGATCAGTGTTCCCGGGAGCTCATCTCTGGCGGACAATTTATTCAAACCAGCCAAAGATTCCTAGAGTCAATATCTGGATCGGGTTGGACTGCTGACATTCTTGCTGATAAGACTGATATATGCCGAAAACAAAAAGCGACATCAATAGTATTGCGATCGCCGTTCACCCAAAGAATGACCAGGCTTACGACCAGGCGATAAAAATCAGTGAATTCCTCAAAGCGCAGGATAAAGAAGTGCTGCTGGGTCGAATGGATGAAACCACGCTCAGGGAGGGATTGCTGACTGGTTCTCAGGACCTGCTGATTGCTCTGGGCGGTGATGGGACCATGCTCCGGGCAGGGCATATCGGCGCCGATTCTCAGGTTCCCATTCTGGGGATTAACATGGGCAGGTATGGATTTCTAACAGGTGTGCAGCGCGGTGAATGGCAGAATGCCTTGCAGCGAGTACTGGCAGGTGACTACTGGCTGGAAGAACGGATGATGCTGAAATCCACTCTGATCCGCGAAGATCGAGAGCTCGGCAGCTGGAACGCACTCAATGATGTGGTGATCAGCCGGGGAGAGGAGATTCGTCCGGTTCAGCTTAAAATTCACATTAACCAGCGCCATTTAAGCACGATCGTAGCCGATGCAATCATTGCCTCAACTGCAACAGGCTCGACTGCTTACGCTATGGCTGCCGGGGGACCGATATTGTCCCCGGAGCTGAGGAACATTATTCTGGTGCCCGTTGCACCCCACCTCTCGATTGAACAAACCCTGGTGCTGGCTGAATCGGTTTTGGTAACTGTTGAGGTGTTCACATCCCACCAGGCGGTGATCTGTGTGGATGGTCAGCCGCCGATCGCTCTCCAAACGGAAGATCGGGTTGAGATCCGCGCCAGTGAGGACGTTGTTGAATTTATTCGTTTCGAGGATCCCGGATATTTCTACCGGAATTTGATCCCTTATATGGACCAGAATCCATCCATCAAAAAGAAAACCGATGTCTGAGACAGAATACACCCTGACCTGCGCCTTCCATCCTAACCGTGAGACCCAGCTCCGCTGCAACCGCTGCAATAAGCCGATCTGCATTAAATGCGCGACGCACACACCTACCGGCTACCGCTGCCCGGAATGCATCCGCAGCCAGCAGAAAATTTTTGTGACTGCCAAGTGGTTTGATCCCATTATAGCCGGACTGATCACTGGCCTGATATCTTTCATCGGCAGCCTATTTTCGAGAAGCCTGGGTTTTTATATGATCTTGATCGCCCTGGCCGCGGGTTACCTGGCGATACTGGCTTCCAAAAAGGCCATCAGCAACCGCCGCTCACCTCTCTTGAAATATGTCATGAGTGCCTGTGCGCTGCTCGCTGCCCTGATCCCGGCTGCGATAAATTATTACCCCGTTTTCTTGTACGGCGGAATGGGGATCAGCAGTGTGCTCTACCTGGTTGGCTGGCGGTTAGCTTATGGGATTATCACGGCGGCTTATATTTTCTACCAGCTGAGAAGTTAACATGCTGCTCGAACTGAGGATTCAAAATTTTGCTATTATCGATTCCCTCCACCTGGAGTTCCAGCCTGGTCTGGTGATCCTGACGGGTGAAACTGGGGCGGGTAAATCGATCATCATGGGAGCGCTGGATATGCTTCTCGGCCAGCGTGTGGATATGTCCACGATGCGCAAGGGCAGCGAGTTCGCCAGTGTTGAGGCGGTCTTTAGAATTCCTGAGAACAGCAAAGAGCAGGTGTTGGAACTGCTTAAAAAAGAGGAACTGCTAGACGGAAGCGAGTATCTCACCCTGACCAGAGAGATGCGGGTGGATCGTCCCAATATCGCCCGGGTCAATGGACATCGTTCGAATGTGGGTGTCCTGGTGGAACTGGGCGAGCACCTGGTCGATATTCATGGACAGTCTGAACATCTTTCCCTGATGCGGGTGAATCAGCACCTGGGCCTGTTGGACCGGTTTGCGGATACAGCGGATGTTTTAGAGAGTTACCAGGAAATATACAGTGAACTGCGTCAGGTGCAGGGTGATTTGCAGCGTTTGCGGAAGATCGATCTGGACGCGGAAAAACGCAAGGAATTGCTGACATTCCAGATTGAGGAGATCAATCTGGCTGCGCTGGAGGAAGGGGAAGATCAGGAATTGGTTGAGCGCCGCAACCGGTTGGTCAACGCTGAAAAACTGGCTGAAATCAGCCAGAAAATTCTGCTGCTGCTGGAAGAGGCTCCTGGCAACCAGCCCACCGTGATGGACTTGGTCGGCCAGATTGTCAGTTTAGTTGAAACCATCTCCCGAACGGATCCATCGCTGACTTCCCTCAATGAAAAAGCTGCAGAGCTGAACGATGGGCTGTTCGATATCGGAAAACAGCTGCGCGTTTATCTTGATAATCTGGAGTTCGATGCCAGCGAGTTGGATAGGGTTCAGGACCGCCTGGTTCTTATTCAGGATCTGAAACGAAAATTTGGGGGAACGATCCTCGAGATCCAGGCCTACAGGGATCGAGCCCAGCGGGAGCTGGAAGAAATCACCGGCCGCAGCACTCGAATTGATGAGCTGGAACATGAAGAGAAAAACCTGCTCAAGGAACTGGCTCTCCGCGGCCAGGCTTTGACAGCGGTCAGACAGCAGGGCGCCAGAAATCTGGCAGTTGAGCTGGAAGCTCAACTGGCGGATTTGAAAATGGAAGGCGCACGCTTTGCGGTGGATTTCCAGGTGACTGAGGATCCGGCTGGCGTGCTGATTGATGATGGGAGACGTGTGCGCTATTATCCAGAGGGGTTGGAAAAAGTTGAGTTTCTGGTGGAGACCAACCCCGGTGAAGGCTTTAAGGCGCTGGCAAAAACTGCCTCTGGAGGGGAAACCGCTCGCCTGATGCTGGCGATGAAGAATGTCCTGGCCCAGGCGGACCATATTCCCACTCTGGTATTTGACGAGATCGACCAGGGTATTGGAGGACGCATCGGGGCTGTGGTGGGAGAAAAACTTTTCCGGCTCACTCCTGAACATCAAGTGATCTGCATCACCAGCATCAGGCGAGCGGTTTCCCCTCCAGAGGCAGTTTTTG
>JARROG010000135.1:0-5301 GCA_037384185.1 Anaerolineales bacterium
GCGTCTGGTAATAGAACCATAAACCAACCACCAGCGGCAGTGTGATGGCAGCCCGGGCAGCCAGCAGCTGGCGGTCAGTTGGCAGCGCGCCAGCCTGCTTGTTCTCTGACCAGCTGGCAGACCAGTTCCAATCTGCTGGAAGGGCAGGTACCGAAAATAAACCCCTGGCAGTGCCAATCAGATATTTTGCTAAAGGTGCGTCAATCGCCCGGATTCTTTCCTCGGAGTCCAGTTGGGCATTCCTATCCCAGGAGAGCGCCAGTGGATCTCGAAAGTATCTGAATAGATCCTTGCTCATATACAGATGAGTGCTTTCGTCTGGATGAAAGGGAAGGCTGGGCAGGGTCAAAATATAGAAGATCGCCAGCAGCAGGATCAATCCCAGGGCGGTCCAGTCAGCTATTTTCCCTTTGTCGTTCAGCCTGTCTTTCATCTCATTGAATTCCACTGCCCGATTGAGGTTGGGTATTTGTGGGAAGAGGGGATTGTCAATCGAAATCTAGCCAGACCCACTTTCCATTGACCATGGTGCCTTTGGGCTGGACTTCCGCGAGTTCTTCCGGGGGAAGTTGGTAGGGATCCTGTTCCAGAACGATCAGGTCCGCCCAGAATCCAGGGGCTAATTTCCCCTGGCTGTCTCCTCTGCCGGCGGCTTCCGCTGCTGAAGAAGTGAAGGCGGTAAGCGCCTGCTTCAGGCTGAGCCGACCTTCGGGATGCCAGCCCTGAGTTCCGGGTTCTCCATCCTTTCTACGGCGGGTGACGGCTGCGTGGATTCCCAGCCAGGGATTGGGATCCTCCACCGGCGCATCGCTGCCGAAGATCACCCTGGCACCCTGTTCCAACGGATATATGGGCGCGTAGGCGTACTGACAACGCTCGCCCCAGTAGGCATCCGCCATCTCCATGTCCGAAGTGGCGTGGATGGGCTGCATGGATGCAGTTACCTGCAGGGCAGCCAGCCTGGGTATATCAAGGGGATCGATCAATTGCAGGTGTTCGATGCGGTGGGGAAGGGGAGCGATCCCCTGATCCAGCTCATACTCCCGCAAGCGCTGGTAGGCGTTCAGCAGAGTGCGGTTAGCCAGGTCGCCGATGGCATGAACTGACAGCGCCAGACCGCCCTCGGCAGCTCTGCACCCTAATTCGAAGACCTCGTCCTCAGTAATGAGCAGCATTCCTTTTTGCTGGGTTCCCTGGTAGGGGGCCAGCATCGCGGCGGTTTGCGGACCCAGAGCGCCGTCCATGAAATCCTTCACGCCCCCGAACCACAGCCAATCACTTCCTTCTCCTGTTTGCAGTCCCTGGTCTAGCGCTTCAGATAGATAAGCTGCGGGAACGCTTTTGACCACTCGCAGCTCGAGCTTTCCCTGGGATTCCAGGAGCTGGAGGGCTTCCAGACAGGGCAGGCGGTCAAAGTCATGAACCCCGGTAAGCCCCAGGCGCCAGAGACGTTCCTGAGCTGAGAGAATGGCTTGGGCATTGTCTTCTGAACTGGGAGAGGGGATGTGTGTTTCGATTAATTTGACCGCGTTTTCAAAGAGGATACCGGTCAGAGATCCATCTTCATCCCTGCCAAGTTGGCCGCCTGGGGGATCCTGAGTTTCCCTGGTTATTCCAGAGAGCTCGAGGGCAGTGGTGTTTGCCCAGGACACGTGGAGGGATTTTCCTGTCAGGTAAACCGGATGGTTCTGTGTGATGCGGTCCAGCTCACTTGCAGAGCCGTAGCCCTCAGGCCAGACATTGTGATTCCAGCCGTGCCCCAGGATCCATTCTCCCGGGGGAGTGTTCCTGGCCTTCTCCTGGATCCTGTCCAGGCATTCCCGCTTTGTAGGTGTTTCACAGTCAATTTGTTGGAGAGTTTCAGAGTAGTTGCGCAGGTGGAGATGGCTGTCGATCAGCCCGGGAAGAATGATTTTTCCCCCCAGATCGATGATCTTTTTGGAGTATGGTGCTGGAGGGCTTTCATCCTTCGCCAGGATATGATCGATTACACCGTTCTGAATGAGCAAACCGGATGCGTGGGGATGCCCTGGATCCATGGTGTACACCTGGGCATTGATCAGGGCAAATGCTGTCATACCGGTTTCCTGGTGGGAGATGCAGGGTTCAGCTTTTAAGGAAATGGTCCATCAAGGTGTTGAATTCTTCGTCAGAATAATAGTGGACGGTGATTGTGCCAGCACCCTTTTTGGAGCGAGAGATGCGCACCCGGGTACCGAGAGCAGCCTGCAGATCGTCCTCCAAAGCTTTGATCTCAGGCGATTTGGCCGACTTTTTTGCAGGCTGGGATTTCTTATTTCCTTTCAGCTGTGAAACTAACTCTTCGGTCTGGCGCACACTCAGTTCCTGGGTGAGGATCGATTGCAGCGCGGCGCTCTGGGCTTTGATGGTCGGTAATCCCAATAATGCCCGGGCATGGCCCATGCTGATCTGACCCTTGCGGACTGCTTGCTGGACCACGTCAGGCAGATCAAGCAGGCGCAGGGTATTGGTGACAGCCGTGCGGCTTTTCCCGACACGCTGGCCAATCTCTTCATGGGAGAGGCCAAACTCGACTGCCAGGCTTTGATAAGCGGTGGCGGTTTCCAGCGGATTGAGATCCGCGCGCTGGACATTCTCGATCAACGCCAGTACCAGATGATCCTGGCTGTTTGCTTCCCGCAGAACTGCAGGGACAGTTTTCAGACCGGCCATCTGAGCTGCCCGCAGCCGGCGCTCTCCGGCAATCAGGGCATACTTTTCCTGATCACCCGCGTCCTGGGCTGAGATGACCAGCGGTTGAATGATGCCGTGTTCTTTGATCGAGGCAGCTAAATCCTTGAGCAATTCCTCGTCGAACCCTCTCCGGGGTTGATAGGGATTGGCGTCGATCAGGTCCAGAGGGACTTCCAGTACTCCCCCGAATTCGGTGAGAATTTCCCCTTCTGGATGAGTTGGAATGAGTGCGTCAAGGCCTTTTCCAAGGCCGGGTCGTTTGGATGCCATAAGTGTTCTGCTTCTCTCTTATTCGTCTCTCAATATCACCGTTTATTATACCTCAGGTACCTGGTGTCCATCTCCTTCCAGCAGTTCCCGGGCCAATGCCTGGTAAGCATGGGCTCCGACAGAATCGGGGGAATAGAGTGAGATGGGAACTCCATAGGAGGGAGCTTCGGCCAGACGGATGCTGCGAGGTACGATTGTCTCAAATACTTTTTCCTGAAAGTGCTTTCTAACTTCCTGGACGACATCGTTTGCCAGGTTGGTGCGGGTATCATACATGGTCAGGATCACTCCCCGAATCTTCAGGTCGGGGGAGATCACCCGGCGGACCCGATCGACCGTGGACATCAGATCTCCCAATCCTTCCATCGCCAGATACTCACACTGCACCGGGATGAGCACGCCATCCACAGCAGCTACCAGACCATTAAGGGTCAGCAAACCCAGGGAAGGGGGGCAGTCGATCAGGATGTAATCGAAATCGTCAGCCAGCGGGAGCAGCTTTCTTTTTAAGAGATTTTCCCGGCCGACCTCGTTATCCAGCTCAACTTCCGCACCGGCCAGATCTGGTGATGCCGGCAGGATTGACAGATTCAGTTTGGGGTTGTGAAGGATGAACTCACGAATGCCTTTCTCTTCCAGAAGTGCCTGATAAGTACCGCCTTTGACGGTCATTTTATCAATGCCTACTGAGGAAGTAGCATTTGATTGGGGATCGATATCCACCAGCAGGACATTCATCCCGAAATAAGCCAGAAACGCGCCCAGGTTAATGGTCGAGGTAGTTTTCCCCACCCCGCCTTTTTGATTGGCAATGGTGTATATCAATCCCATATCATTCGTAGACCTTTGATAATGCTTGAATTTCCCGTTCTGATGGTATGCCCTCGATCCCCTCTCCTGCAACGGACGCCGCAGCCAGAGCGTTCGCCAATCTGGCGGAATCCAGCGGTGATTTTCGCTGAAGAAGCCAGGCGACCATGAAGGCTGCTGCGAAAATATCACCTGCCCCGGTGGGGTCTTTCTCCCGGACTGAGACAGGAGCAATGTGCTGGACAGTGTCCGCCTGATGCAGTTCCGCGCCCTCAGAAGCCAGAGTCAAGATCACCAGTGGAAAGCGGGAAGTGATTGCTGCCAGCCCATTTCTGTTGAAACCAAGATCCTCAAGGCTTAGAAAGGCTGCTGTACTCTGCCCTTCCGGAATGGCGCCTGGTGGCAGGGACCCAGCTGAAACCCGGCCGGTTTGATCCCATTTTCTCAGCCATCCCTGAAGAGAGTAAGCCAATCCGGAATCTGGAAAGGCTTGTCCTGCTGTCAGGGGTATTTCAGAAGCTACCGGCGCGAGGTGGACAATCTTGGCTTGCTTCCATTCCGAAGGGAGGAGGTTAAGTTCCAGATCGGCGGCCCGGTCAATCAGGGTTTGAACCCGGCTATTGGACGTATATTCATTTTTAAAGGTCGTTGTCCTCGTTCCGGGTTGATCCAGGATCTGGATTCCATCCAGGATATCCAGTGCCAGTCCTTCAGACCCGGACGTGAACAATGCAACGCGGGCTCCCATCCTCTTTGCAACGACCGCGCTGTAGGCAGCTGTCCCTCCCAGCCGGTATCCGTTTCTCAGCTTGTCTCGGGTGATATGCCCGATAATCAGGACCTCAGGTGGGCTGTTTTCAGGCGGCCGGCTCATGGCTGAATTATACCTGATTGAGCTATCGAATTAAGAAAAACTGGCAGGGAATGATTTTCCTTGCCAGTTCGAATTGCCTTCAATTCGTTTGGAAATTGATTTAACGTCATTGAATGGGGGGCATTATGCAATACGCTTTTGATAAACAGACAGCAAGGCTCATCATTTACATCGACGGGTCTGATAGCCTCAGCAAAAGAACAGTGCAATATCAGAATGCTTTTGAATCCGACAGATGGAGGCCCGGCAGCGATGTAATGATTTTTATCAGTGACTTCTATTCGCCGCCGCAGTTGCAGGAACTTGACGATTTATACAGGATTTTTGAAAAGCATCGTGTTCGCAAGGTCGCCATTATGTCCAAAGATGTTTTGGCAGAAGCGACGGCCGATACCGCAAAACGCATCGCGGGGCTGTACCACATCCCCTTAAAGCACTTTTCGAACTTACAAGCGATGTTGGATTGGATTAACGAATGAGATCTAAACAGGGCTGCACAATACATCCCAATACGTGTCTTATTGCAATTATAATAACATCTCCAGCAACAAATATATGCCCTACCGCTTTTTGCCACCCCATCTGACAATTTTCGTCAGCCATCAATACGCAAAAATCTGCATATGAAATAA
>JARROG010000136.1:0-7358 GCA_037384185.1 Anaerolineales bacterium
AAAGGAGAACAAATCATGAAATTTATTGACCTCACCATCCCCCTGGGGATCGCAACACCGCCCTGGCCAACCTACGAGCCTCTTCAATTGAAATATTTCAAACGCCTGGCACCGAATGGAGCCAATGGCCAGCTGGTGACCCATTCCAACCACGTTGGTACACATCTGGATGGTGAGATCCATTTTCATACCTCGGGTAAGGACATCTCCGAGCTGGACATGGACTATCTGGTTCATGAAGGCGTGGTCGTCGACCTCAGTGATGCGGTGGGAGACTACCAGGTTTACAACAGTAAAATGGTTGAGGACCGTGTGGAGGTCAAGGTAGGGGATATTCTGATCATCCATACCGGATACCACCACTTCGGATGGGACCAGCCCCAAGCGGATGAAATCCGCTACATGGTCAAACATCCTGGTCCAGACCGGGAATTTGCTGAGTGGGGCAGGAAGAAGAACCTGCGCTGGATTGGGGTAGATTGCGGCAGTGCGGACCATCCCATGAACACTATCATCAGGGATTGGATGCCCCGCCAGGCCCGGGAAGCGGAAGCGGTTTTCCAGAAAAATTATGGAAAATCCCTGGCTGAATTCTACGATGACAGTAAATATCAGCTGATGCATCTCGAGATGTTCCCTTACGGGATTATCCACGCTGAATGTCTGGGTGGGGATATTGACCTGCTGATCAATCAGCGGGTTAAAATCGGTTTCTTCCCCTGGCGCTTTGTGGGTGGGGAATCTAGCATTGGGCGCTGTGTAGCCTTTGTGGAGGATGACCGCTATGAGGAGCTGATGAAGAAGAAAGAGGGCATGAAAAAGACCAAGTTTGGAGATGCTACCAATCCAGCCCATGTGGAAAGCCTAAATAAGCTCAGTAAATAGGCCAATCTTGCTAATTCAGGATAGAATCAGGGTACGGTTTGCTTTTTAGAAACCGTACCCTTTTGATTAAAAGAACTGTGAGGTCGCCATGAAGAAATATATTTTCCTCTGTTCAGCTGCAGTCCTGCTGATGCTCCTGACTGCTTGTAATCAACCGGCTGCTAACCCTGAGCCAATTGAGACCCTCGCAGACAGAGAACCGACTCAGACCATGCTCCTGCCCACTGAAACGACAGCGGAACTACCGGCTTCAGCCACGCCCAATCTTCTAGAAATCGATCCACCTCTGCCAGGCTGGGTGGCATTTGATTTTGTGGCTGAGATTTGCAATGCAACCTGGTCGACCAACGCTACCTATCTGTCCTGCCCGGCGGAGCCAAATGAGGATGAAGGCGGTTATATCGAAGCCACAGATCATACCTGGCTGGAGGGAGTCATTTCTGTTAATGCCCCTGTATTGATCGGTCAGCCAGGTAAAGGTTATCCGGTTGGAATTGGCCTGTTTGGGAAATACCCGCCATTTACCGTCTACCCAGGAGATACCTTCCAGTCTGTGATCGGCTGTCAAGGAAACTCGGATTGCGCAGGAGATTTTTACCTGGAATACTATCCACCGGGAGCCACTCGGACGGTCGGCTGGAAGTGGTCCCATCGGGTAGGGGATGGCCCACAGGAAGTATCTGCTGACCTGAGTGAGCTGGCAGGCCAGACAGTTGAGTTCTACCTGGTGCTGCGACCTGAGGACGATCTCAAGGATCAATGGGTGGTCTGGGTCCAGCCTTATATCAAGCGGGATCCAGATGCTCAGCCTCTCCCAACTCAGGAAATCCTGCCAACCTCAACGATCGACCCGGAGGATCAGACTCCAGGTGTGATTTCGGGGATGGTGGATATGGCTTCAGCTCCTCCGTACCTGAAAAGTTCTTACGGCGAAAGCAACACCAGCAGCCCGGTGGCAGTCGTGTTCTTCAATCTCAGTGACGGCACCTACTGGTGGATCCACACCTCATTGACCGGGCACCCTTACTATCAGATGACAGTTTCACCAGGGGAGTACCAGGTAGTCGCTTACGCTCATGGTGTGGGTGATGTGCCTTATGTAGAAGGGGGCTATACCGGAAAAAATCCTTCCTGCGGAAAAAACTTAAAAACCATCACTGTGCCGCCCAATGGCAGAGTGGAGAACATCGTCATTGCAGATTGGAACTGGACCTGCGGGGGAACAGCCTATCGGCAGCCGAAGCCGGAGGGTGTACCGCTGCCATGAAATTAAAAAGGGATCAAATCCTTTAAAGGATTTGAGATCCGGGATCTCTCTGCTTGCCAGCAAACCATCGAGTACCTGGATGATCCGTTCATCCGCGCTGCCCTGCGCTGAACAGCTGAGCAGACTCCAACTCAGTGTGGTCGTTGCCCCCCGGGCTGCTGCCAGCAGTCTTTCAGGAAGTTCCGCCTCTTCTTGCCAACCGGAGGAGCGTTTTTTTGAACGGTTGAAAGCCAGCAAGATGCCCTGCAGCAGGTCATCGCCCAACGGTGTCAGCCCTGGACCTGCTCCCAGTAATTCTTTTAACGACGTTAAGATTGATGCGGGGTCACCTCGGTCCAATGAGCTGGGCAAAGTGCTCAATCGGTGTTCTAACCCTGGGATATCTTTGAGCGTTTCTGGTCCGGAGCCCGCCGCGAATTCCAGGAGAGTGAGGTAGGGATGTTCCGGGAAGAATGAAGCCGGTGTTTGGACCACTTTCGCAATCTGTGTTTTGGTCTGCCTTGAATGAACCGGAGGTTCGGGAGGTTCCCAGAGCAACGAGTTTTGAAGGGAAAATGTGATTCCGCCTTGTTCAATAACCAATCGATCCCCTTCCAGGACTACATCGCTTTTTGGAAGCAGTCTGGTGAGATCCGCTTTCTCGCCCTCGATGTTGAGGGTTAAGGGACCTCGGAATTTCCCGGTGGTTGCATAAAGTGTGAAATCGTTAGGAGGCTGGAGGAAGATGCCCCGGCTGGTGATGCCTGCAGCCTGAAATGTGCTGTTCCTCTGGAGAACCTGTTTAGCAATATGCCCGATCACTGCAGCTTGGAGTGTCTTCATCTGTGTCAGAGATTATATCCATTTCCAGCTTTCCGCGGCACGTTCGGTCGTAATATTCCTGCTGGGAAGGGGATAGGATATAATAGGTCTTGAACCAATTCCAATCATTAGGCGGGATTTTTTATTTTTTAATGGAAGGAATCCCGATTGAGATATTTGATATGACCCTAAAAAAGAACAACCCCTTGCGGCTGGATGTCTCCTATCTGGTCAAGGAATCTCCTGGAACCCACAGAGAGTTCGAGTTCAACTTTACCCAGCTCAAGCTGCCGGGCGACCTGGTCCTGGTGGATGTACAGGGAACGATCGCTGTCTCTGTCACTGAGGATGGGGTGGTGCTGGACGGCAGTATCAAGGCTTTGACCCAGCTGTCCTGTTCCCGCTGCCTGGATGATTACTGGCAGCCATTGGATATCAACTTCACTGAGATGTTCAGCTACCATCCCGTTGAAGATTCAGGAGAAGATCTGGAGCAGCTGCTGCCGGCGGATGGGTCCATCGACCTGACCCCGATCATCCGTGATTATGCTGTACTCGATATCCCGATCAGCCAGATCTGCAAACCGGAATGCAAGGGGTTATGTTCGGTTTGCGGTACGAACCTTAACGAAGAGGATTGCGGCCACCGCCAGGAAAGCATTGACCCCCGTCTGGCGGGATTGAAGGAGCTGTTGAATGAGAAAGAGAAGGACTCTTGATCGTTAAGCAGCAACAGATTGAATTAACAGCAAGTCCACTTCTGCGCGGAATTTTCCTCATTTAAATGTGGCTTGCCTGGAATATTGACACTGATTACAGGTAACTGATCACTGTTTACAGTTCTATCTCAACAGGATCGTTCTCGTCCGGGACTGCTTTCCAGTCCTGTTCTTCATAATCGAAATCGGCTATTTCCTCCAGAGGCAGCTTGATATATTTCCCGTAGCCTTCCACGGCGATCTCGCCGTTGGGGAGGAGGATCTCGCCGGTGCCCTCAAAGAAGCGCCGGTTCTGACTGGTGATCCTGCCCACCGCCTTGAGTTCCTGGTCTAAGGGGACAGGTTTCCTGTACCGGACCTTGAACTCCACGGTGACGCCCCAGATCTCGTTCTGGTTGATGTTGATCGCCCGACCAATGGTCTCGTCCAGGATGGTGGCGGCCAGCCCGCCGTGCAGCCTATCAGGGTAGCCCTGGTGTTGTTCGCAGGGGGTGAAGAGAGCCACCAGCTGTTCTCCTTCCACTTCAAAAAAGGACGCCTTGAGGCCGAATGAATTCTGCAGGCCGCAGACAAAACACATTTTGGAATTATGCTGTTTAGCAGTGACTTTTTGGGGCATAGCTCCTCCCTGTTGGGTTACGCGCTGTGCTTATTCTAACAGCTTCCAGAAATCGGTGATTTGTTTTAAGGAGTTTTGTTGACGTCCCCTATCTGCCGTGTTAAAATATCCATCGCTTTGCCCCCATCGTCTAGCGGCCTAGGACGTAGCCCTCTCAAGGCTAAAACCGGAGTTCGAGTCTCCGTGGGGGCACCTTTCATTTAATCAGCCAGGTCATGGCTGGGAATTAAAAAATTCCTATTACCTGTGGTTCGGAGCCGTCTAGGTTTTACGCAATGAATTTGGGATAACTCTGGACGATCTCTTCGTATTCCGCAAAAATCTCTTCCCGCGTTCGACTACCGATAGTGATACTCGTATCCAGTGATCGGAGCTTTCCCAGACATTGAGATCCTTCCAGCAGCCGGTCGTTGATCTTCAACTGCTGGCTGATTCCGGTGCTGATGGTCGAGACAAAGCCCAGCCCGGCAGCTGCCGTGCAGGCCAGCCTCCAGCCTTCGATCCCTGAGCCGACCACCGGACCGGCGGCTGAGGTGATGCCGGCGATCAGCGTTGAGATTGCTGAAAAAGTCATGCTGGCGATCAGCAGGCTGGTGTTCGTTTTTCGGTGGCTATTCACGAACTTCTCGGTTTTGTTGAGACTGGATTTTACGCTTTGGGTAAGTGCTCCAAGGTCCTGCGAACCATCTAAAATCATGAGTTCCTCCTTTCCGTCCCCCTGGTGTTTCTGATATTTTTTCCAGCAAGCACGAGACTTCTCTTGGTTGCCGATGATTTAGCGAGATAGGTTTTGAGCTGCAGTGCAGGTAATTTTGAGAAATGTCACCTTGAGGATCAGCTGTTGATCTTGAAGTGGAAAACATCCGGTCTTGAGTAGTGACCGGTGACGTCAAACATACGTTTAGCTGCCGGGATCTGGTCAAGGTCGATCTCCCCAAACAGTATCTCTTCTTTTTCCGAAGACGGGCCAGCGATGTATTCTCCTCGGGGGTTGATGATGCAGCTGTTCCCGGGGTTGATCCATTCCCGCTTGCCCGAGTATAAACTTTTAAACTCGTAGCTGTCCGGAATGTCGTCCAGGCGCATTGCAGAACAGACCGAGATTAGATACATCCCGCCTTCTCTGGCAATATGCCTCATGCTTTGCAGCCAGCTGTCACTGGAATCCCAGGTGGGTGCAGCATGGATCTGAACACCCTGGATATACATGGATTGACGGGCCAGCGGCATCAAATTCTCCCAGCACAGCAGCCCTCCCAGTTTTCCGAAGGGCGTGTCAAATGCAGACAGCGTGCTTCCGTCTCCTTGACCCCAGATCAGTCTTTCACCTCCAGTTGGGATCAATTTGCGGTGTTTGCCGATGATCTTTCCCTGGTCGCTGATGTACAGGATGGTGTTGTAAAGGCTCGCGCCGCTGCTCTCCGTATTCCGTTCCTGAACGCCCAGGACTGTGTAGATTCCCGCTTCTTCTGCGGCCCGACAGATTTGGTTCGTGGATTCATCCGGGATTGAAATGGCATTATTGATCAATTCCGTATAAAGCTCGTCGAGCAATCGCCCTCGGCCATTGGGAACCACCCAAACCCAATCAGGATACCCGGGGATGAAAGCTTCCGGAAAGACGATCAATTTCGCTCCCTGTTTCCCGGCTTGTTTTATCAGCTGGCAGGCTTTTGCAGTTGATTCGACTTTATTGAGAAAAACGGGTGCGGCCTGAGCGGCAGCTGCTGTGAATATGCGGGGGGAAGGGTTCATGATGAACCTCCTGGAGCTGGGTCAGCTTAGGATTGGGGTGCCTTTTAAGCTAAATATATATCAGAATAATCATATTTAAGCTAGGGGGATCGAACCGATGGAAGCGGGAGGCTGTGCCTGTTTCAATGGCGGAAATCCTGCTTCTTTAGTACAGGCTATAAGGCAGCAGGTTAGCACGAGTTGTAGATTGCAAATCAGTTTATCTATCCCCAATATTTAACGGAGAGACTTCCTTGTTCTGCCCGATTTTTTTGTCCTGGATGGGCCTGGGTTTCACCTACAGTTTTGTTAGAGATAGTCCAGAGACTTATTTTGGTTTATCATATTAATGAAAATATGATAATTATTTTTTGATCATTCAGTCCATAGAGGATAATCCTATGAAGAAATATCTTCCCATTCTAATCCTGATCCTGTTCGGCCTTTCCGCCTGCACTCTGCTTTTCCCCGCCCAGAATCAGCTGGATGTCAGCGTGCTGGAAGTTGGCTATGAAGGAGATAAGCTGGCAGTTTATCTTGAGAATGCCAATGCGGATTACTTCATCACTGTCAATGGAATTGTCTACGATTGTGAAGCCGATGTCGACCGGGAGGGTGTGGTCAAATGCGTTGGCCCTGCCTTTGAACCAGGCAAGAAAGTCACTTTGCGGGTCTATGAGGATGACCAGGCCTCGAAAGCGCTGGGAGCGATTGATTTTGAGGTCCCGGAGCCGGAACCGGACTACGCGGACGCGGATGGGGATGGCCAGCCGGATGCCATCGATCAGTGCCCCAATGATCCCCTGAAAGCCACTCCCGGGATCTGCGGCTGCGGTACCACGGAGAAGGACGATGATGGGGACGGCACGCCGAACTGCATCGATGCCTATCCCAACGATCCGGACCGGACTGGCGACTCCACCTCGGGCGGCGGGTCGGATTCAAATGGGGATGCGGGGTCCGCGGATAGCGATGACGATGGCATCCCGGACAGCGAGGATAAGTGCCCCGAGGATCCAGACAAGAGTGAACCGGGGGTGTGCGGCTGCGGGGTCGCGGACGTAGATACGGATGAGGACGGCGTCATGGATTGCGAGGATCAATGTCCGGAAATTGCTTACGCTGACCTGATCGGGGACCCCTGCGACAAGGATGAGGATGACGACGGCTATGTGGACGGCGCGGACCAGTGCCCTTATGACCCGCTTAAGTATTTCGCTGGTGCCTGCGGGTGCGGCAACCCGGATTACGACACTGATGGTGATGGCACAGCCGACTGCATCGATCTCTGTCCCAAGGACGCGAACAAGATCGAGATCGGCCACGCGGTCGA
>JARROG010000137.1:0-5274 GCA_037384185.1 Anaerolineales bacterium
TGAACCGGGACGAAGTCCTTCCAAAGGTCTTCGTCCTTTATTTATTAAATGCAAAAGGCTGCCGCGGGAGGGATCCCGGGCAGCCTTTCTGAACCCGTTCGGTATTTAGGCCAGCTCTACAACTGCGCCTGCTTCTTCCAGCTGTTTCTTGGCTTCTTCGGCAGCTTCCTTTCCGGCTCCCTCGAGAACCTTGGAACCTGCAGCTTCGGCCATGTCTTTGGCATCTTTCAGGCCCAGGCTGGTGATAGCCCGGAGAGCCTTGATGACCTCGATCTTCTTGGGACCGGCATCCTTGAGGATGACGTCGAATTCGGACTTGTCATCTTCTGCCTCAGCGGCCTCTCCACCACCAGCGGCGGCAGCGACGGCTACTGGAGCAGCGGCGGAAACGCCCCATTCTTCTTCCAGCATTTTGACCAGATCCGCTGCTTCCAGGACAGTCAATTTGCTCAGTTCATCTTTCAGTTTTTCGATATCAGCCATTTTTATCTCCTTGTTTCGGCAATTATGCCTTTGTTATTTGGTAATTTCTCAGGCAGCTGGTTGGCGCTCTGAATAAGCTTTGACAACAGCTGCGACTTGGCGGCCGGGCTCTGCCAGTGTGCGAACAAGTTGGGAAGCCGGTGCTACGATCGTGCTCAGCAGCTTGGCTCGCATCTCGTCCATCGAAGGCAGATCTGCCAGGGCATTGAGCTCCTCAACGGTCACCTGGCGTTCAGCCAGATAGCCGCCCTTGATCTCAATCGTGCCGAATTCCTTCGAAAAGTCCTTCAGCGCTTTGGCGAGACCAGATGGGTTGTTGTAGGAAACGCCCAAAGCAGTGGGGCCGGTCAAAACACCTGCCTCCCACTCCCGGCCGCTTTCTTCAAAGGCCCGCTTCGCCAGGGTATTCTTGATGACATGGAACTCACCACCGGACTCGCGAATCTCCTTGCGGAGATTGCCGATATCCTTGACAGACAGTTTGTGGTAATTGGTCAGGATCAGGGCATCACCCTCTTCCAGCCACTGTTTGTACTGGGCAACGAGCTCTTCTTTCTGTTTCTTTGTAATAGCCAAAGTACTACACCTCCTTCAAATCGGGTTCAGTCCTGCCTGGATAACAAAAAGTCTTTACCGGTCAGACAGGTAAAGACTTTTTTCAATTGCTTGAATCAAGCGTATTTACCTGGGCTGGAAATTAAGCTTTCGAGGGAAAACACCAGCTTTCTCTGGTAACGGCTATTCAGTTATCCGCTGTTCAGTCTGGTACGGACTTTTTAAATCCCTTCCATTTCTGATGCCAATACGGGGTCGACGATGATGCCGGGTCCCATACTGGTGGATACTACAACTTTCTTGACATACTGCCCTTTGGTTGACGCCGGTCTGTTGCCCACCAGCGACTCCATCAGCGCACCCATATTATCATGCAACTGCTGTGCTGAAAAGGATACTTTTCCAATTGGTGCGTGGATATTGGCAGTCTTGTCGACGCGGTATTCGATCCGGCCGGCTTTGGATTCCTCAATCACCCGGGGAAGATCCTCACCAGGGACCATGGTGCCTGCTTTGGGGTTGGGCATCATGCCGCGGGGGCCCAGCACCGGACCCAGTTTCCCGACCTTGCCCATCATGTTGGGCGTGGCGATAGCGATATCAAAATCAAACCAGCCGCCTTCAATCTTATCGATCAGCTCATCCCCATCAGCGATGTAATCCGCCCCGGCTTCCCGGGCCAGAGCCGCATCTTCGCCCTGAGCGAAAACCAGCACCTTGACGGTCTTACCCAGACCGTGGGGCAGGTTGACCAGGTCGCGAACGATCTGATCCGCATGGCGCGGGTCAACCCCCAACCGGACATGGATCTCTACGGTCTCGTCAAAATTGGCATAGGAAAGTTCCTTAGCCATGGTGACCGCTTCCAGCGGGGTATAGTATTTTTCTCGATCAACTTGTTCAAGTGCTTCCAGGTATTTTCTTCCGTGTTTTGCCATTCATATCTCCCTGTGGTTCTAGCGGATGGTTCCATCCTCCCACCAGAAATCAGTCTTTAATCTTAATTCCCATCTGTTTCGCGGTGCCTTCGATCTGGCGCATGGCGCCTTCGATATCGACCGCGTTGAGATCCCGCATCTTGGTCTGAGCGATCTCCCGCAGCTGTTCGCGGGTGACCTCACCAACCACTTCCTTGTCCGGCTCCGCGGCGCCCTTGGGGATGCCAGCTGCCTTCTTGAGCAGAATGGCTGCCGGCTGGGTGCGCAAAGTGAACTTGTAGGATCCATCCATGAAGATGGTGATGTCGGCCGGGATGATATCGCCCATCCGATCAGAGGTCCGGGCATTATAGTCCTTGCAGAAGGCCATCAAGTTGATGCCGTGAGCTGCCAGGGCCGGACCAATGGGAGGGGCAGGATTCGCCTTCCCGGCTTCGATTTGCAGTCTTACATGAGCTTTTACTTTTTTCGACACAATATTCTCCTTCGTGGTTTTAGCGGAGCGTTGCTCCTCCCACAAAAACTAATCTCAGGCTTCTTCTACCTGCAGGAAGTCCAGTTCTACCGGTGTCTCCCTGCCGAAGAAATTGACCATGACCCGGACCGTGGCCCGTTCCATGTCGATCTCTGCTACTTTCCCGTAAAAATCCTCAAAAGGACCATCGACGATGCGCACGCGCTCGCCCTGGCGGAAGGTGACGTTGATGCGCGGTGACTCGGATTCCATGCGCTTCAGGATCCGGGCAACCTCTTCCGGTTGAAGAGCGGTGGGATCATTGCCCATACCCACAAAACCGGTCACTCCAGGCGTGTTGCGAACCATATACCAGGATTCTTCGGTCAGGATCATGTTGACCAGAATATATCCTGGGAAGACCTTCTTTTCCACGGTCTGCCGCTCGCCGTTCTTGATGTTGACCTCGTCCTCAGTAGGAACAACCACATCGAAGATCAGGTCATCCATAGTCATAGATTCAATACGCTGTAAAATGTTATGGCGCACCTTATCTTCGTTGCCGGAGTAGCAGTGGATCACGTACCAGGCTCGTCCGTCATCTTTGACAGGCTCACTGGCCGCCAGACTGGAAACCGCATAGCGGTCTTCTTCCTGATCTTGATCCTTTTCAGGAAGAGCGAATTTCTGTTCTGCTGCGGGAGCTTCCATTTCAGGCTCATCCTCGGGTACCTCTTCTTCGGGTTCCTCTTCTTCGGGTACCTCTTCTTCGAGCACCTCTTCCTCAGACTCTTCATCCTCGGGAACCTCTTGCTCCGGTTCCTCTTCGGGAAGATCTTCCTCTGCGGCCTCATCCGGGGCTTCTTCCGGCTCGGATTCGACAGCTTCCGGTGCATCTTCCAGCTCCGCTTGGGGAACTTCCTCTACCTGCGCCTCAGTATCCTGGAGAGCGTCTTCGCTTTCCGCATCCGCAGCAATCTGATCCAGCTGTTCTTCGTTCTCTTGCATATCCATATCCATACTTCCCTAAAAGGGGTTAATGATCCTTTACGCGCCGAGGATCAGTCCAAACAGCTGGGAGAAAAGGAAATCCAGCAGTCCCAGGAAAGCGCCCATCGCGAAGATCACGATGATCACCACCCGGGTGAGATTGATGGCCTCTTCCCGAGTCGGCCAGGAAACTTTTTTCAACTCGGCCATGGTTTCCCGGTAGAATTTTTGAATTCCTCGGGATTGTTTCTTTTGTGCGCTCACATCAAACTCCTTTTACGGTCAAAACGCCGCCCCGGAAGACGGCGTCAAGCAAATGAGAAAGGCAGGCCAGGAAGGACTCGAACCCTCAACCCCCGGTTTTGGAGACCGGTGCTCTGCCAAATTGAGCTACTGGCCTAAATTGGGCAGCGGGTGATCGCCAGGGATCTGTCCCTGGCGATCTACCCGGTGTGTTCCTTACTTCGTTTCTCGATGCAGTGTGTGTTTCCGGCATCTGGGGCAGAATTTATTCAACTCCAGACGATTCGGATCATTTCTTCTATTTTTCTCAGACGTGTAATTACGCTCGCTGCACTCGGTGCACTCCAGGGTAATTACCGGCCTGATTCCTTTTTTCCTCGCCATATACTACTGCCTCTAAATCTTTATAATCCTCTACTCGAGGATCTCGGTGACCACGCCGGACGCAACCGTCAGGCCACCCTCACGGATAGCGAATTTTCCGCCCTGCTCCAGCGCGATGGGAACGATCAGTTCCACCTGCATATTCACGTTGTCGCCTGGCATGACCATCTCTACCCCTTCCGGCAGGGTGATCGTCCCTGTCACGTCAATGGTCTTGATATAGAACTGCGGTCGGTAGCCCGAGAAGAACGGCTTGTGCCGTCCACCCTCTTCCGGCTTCAACACAACCACCTCGGCCTTGAATTTGGTGTGCGGGGTGATGCTGCCCGGCTTGGCGATCACCATGCCGCGCTCCACCTCTTCCCGGTTGGTGCCTCTCAGCAGCAGACCTACATTGTCTCCCGCCTGGCCTTCGTCCAGGATCTTGTGGAACATCTCCACGCCCGTCACCACGGTATTCTGAATATCGTCCTGCAGACCCACGATCTCCACTGGATCTCCTGTGTGGATCACGCCCCGCTCGATCCGGCCTGTCACCACTGTTCCACGTCCCTTGATGGTGAACACGTCCTCTACCGGCATCATGAACGGCTTGTCGGTCTCTCGCGTCGGCTCCGGAATGTACTCGTCGATCACCCGCAGCAGCTCCCGGATGCTCTCATACTCGGGCGCATTCACGTCCTCGCTGGTGCTCTCCAGGGCCTGCAGCGCGCTGCCTTTCACGATCGGGGTCTCGTCACCGGGGAACCCGTACTCATTCAACAGCTCCCTCAGCTCCAGCTCCACCAGCTCCAGCAGCTCCGGATCATCCATCTGGTCTACCTTGTTCAGGTACACCACCACGCTGGGCACTTCCACCTGCCGCGCCAGCAGCAGGTGCTCCCGCGTCTGCGGCATCGGCCCATCGGAGGCTGCCACCACCAGGATGGCTCCGTCCACCTGCGCCGCGCCGGTGATCATGTTCTTGATGTAGTCACGGTGTCCCGGCATGTCCACATGGGCGTAGTGCCGGTTCTCGGTCTCATATTCCACGTGGGAAATGCTGATCGTGATCCCGCGCTCTTTCTCTTCCGGCGCCTTGTCGATCTGATCAAAGGCCACGAAGTCACCGTACCCCTGCATCGCCGCCACCTTGGTGATCGCCGCTGTCAGCGTCGTCTTCCCGTGGTCAATGTGTCCCATCGTTCCCACGTTCAGATGCGGTTTGTTTCGTTCAAATTTCTCTTT
>JARROG010000138.1:0-5253 GCA_037384185.1 Anaerolineales bacterium
GCCTTTCCTGGTGGTTTATATCGGCCGTGAACTTTCCCTGCCTCTAACGGTTGTTGCCAGCCTGATTACCATCAATGCCGCGGTCAGATTGTCCTCTTCCCTGCTTGCAGGCCCACTCACAGACAGGCTGGGGCGAAAATGGTCCATGGTCATCAGTCTGTTGATCAGCGGCGGCGGTCTGGCGGCGATGATTCCAGCGCATACCTACGCCCAGTTTGCCGTTATCATGGTTATTAGAGGATTGTTCCAGCCCTTTTTCAGAGTTGGGTCAGATGCCATGATCGCAGATCTGATCCCCAGGGAAAAAAGGCCGGATGCCTACGCCCTGACCCGCCTGAGCAAGAATCTGGGTATCGCTCTCGGACCAGCCCTGGGCGGATTGTTGGCTGCCCAATCCTACGGCATCACCTTTTCGATCGCAGCCGGTGCAGCGACCTTCTTCAGCATCCTGATCGCGCTCCGCGCCTCTGAGACTCTCCCAGAGACAGCTCGCAGGATCGAGGAAAAGTTATCACAAACCATCAAGGATTACCTGGAAATTTTCCAGGACCGATTATTCACAAGCTTTGTGTTCGGTTTTACTCTCCGCCAGATCTCCGGGTCAATTCTCTGGGTTCTGCTCGGTGCTTATACAAAGGACAACTACGGCCTCCCAGAGAGTGTTTACGGGCTGATTCCAACAACCAATGCGTTGATGGTAGTCTTCCTCCAGCTCTTCGTTACCCGCAAAACCTCGCGTTATCACCCTCTGCCAGTCATGGCCCTGGGAACTCTGCTGTATGGAATCGGCGTAGGAAGCATCGCTTTAGGCAGGGGGTTCTGGGGATTCTGGATCAGTATGGTGGTAGTGACGATCGGAGAACTTATGGTCATACCCACTGCCAGCACTTTTACAGCAAATCGGGCGCCAGAGACTATGCGGGGCCGCTATATGAGCCTGTTAGCCTTGACCTGGGGCGCAGGCTCGATGGTTGGTCCACTGCTAGGAGGAATCTTAAATGATACATTCAACCCCACAGCGATCTGGTATGGTGGAGGAGCCGCCGGCCTGCTCGGGGCGTTGACCTATCTTCTGTTGACGATAAAAATGGGAACTGCAGAGCCTGAAAAAAAGGTCCGTTAATAGACCGCCCGCAGCTTATAACTCAATTCCGATTGGAACTTATCAATGATCCTTCCCATCCAGAGCTGCGTCCATCAGCTGCTGGATGCGGGGAATCATTGAGGCAGGATCAGGATGGAGTACCTCGATCAACAGCGTACTGTCAAAGATCTGCTCAATGACCAGGTCTTTCAGGGGATTATCCTTTTCCAGAGAAGTCATGCGTTTGATGATCGTATGTCCGGGATTGATCTCCAGGATCTTTTTTGGAAGTTGATACTCCCGATCCATCATCCGGTATACGCGCTGCATTTCCTGACCGAGGGCTCCCTTGGCATCAACCAGCCTGGCAATCGAATTGGTAAGACGGTCTGTAGACCGAACATCGGAAACCCGATCACCTAACACAGTCTTGAACTCGTTGAGCAGCTGTTCTATACCCTCGTTTGAGAGCTCCTGATTTTCCGTCTCATTTTCCGATTCTTCCTCCCCATCGTCCTTTGGCAGCTCTAGGTCACTCTCTGCCACATTGATCAGGGGTTTGTCATTGTATTCCCTCAATCCCAGAAGCATGAAACTATCCACTGGATCAGTCAAGGTGAGAACATCAACACAATGGTTCTGAAAATAATCAAGGTGCGGGCTGCGAGCAACGGAGCTTTCATCATCACCAAGGATGTAATAGATTTTGTCCTGTCCGGGTTTCATATGCTCCAGGTAGTCATCCAGCGATGTCCAGTGATCGGGCAGCGTAGTGGAGCGGAACCGCAGTAAACTGGAAAGCTCTTCCCGGTAGTCATCGTTTGCGGCAACACCTTCTTTTATGAACTGGCCAAATTCTGACCAGAAATCTCCGTATAAATCAGTTTCCTTTTCCGCCATTTCCTTCAGTTTTTGGATCACCTGGTTGGTGAGGATCTTCTTGATCCGGCTCATAAGCGCAGTAGCTTGAACGCTTTCCCGGGAAACATTCAGCGGCAGATCTTCTGCATCCACCACACCCTGGACGAACCTCAGGTAAGGGGGCAGCAGGTCCTTGGAATATTCCTCAATCAGGACCTTTCTGGCATAAAGCTTCAATCCATCCTGCTCCCTGAGGGTGAACATACCCCGATCAAGCCTGGCTGGTAGGTAAAGCAAGGCGTAAATCATCAATGGAGCGTCAGCTACAAAATGGATCTTCGCTAAAGGGGGTTCAGGTTCCAGCGTTAGCTGGCGGTAAAAATCCTGATACTGGTCATCTTCCAGTGTACGGGGATTTTGCCTCCAGATTGCTTTCTGCTGGTTGATTCGCTCATCACCATCATCTAAAAAGATCGGGAAGGGAACGTAATCCGAATGTGTTTTCACAATTTCCTTGATCCGGGATTCTTCCAGAAATTCGCTGGCGTCCTCTTTAAGCTTGACTTCGATCACCGTTCCACGTTGTTCTTTATCAGCGCTTCCGATTTCAAAAGTATCTGCACCGGTTGCGAACCAGCTGGCAGCTTTCTGGCCTGGTTGATAGCTGCGAGAGGTGACTTTAACCCAATCCGCCACCATGAAGACAGAGTAAAAACCCACACCGAAGCGACCGATGACATCCACCAGGTCTGTTTCATCTCCTTCTGCTGCTTCCAGGAAAGCTTTTGCGCCAGACTGGGCAATAGTACCCAGATTGGTCCTCATTTCCTGTTTTGTCATTCCAACGCCAGTATCACTGACCGTGAGTATTCCCTGGTCCTTATCAAGGTTGATTTTAATTTCCAGTTCCAGAGAAGGATCCAGGACCTCACTCTCGGTCTGCTGCAGGAAGCGCATCTGAGTCAGCGCATCCGAGGCATTGGAGAGCAGCTCCCGCAGGAAAATCTCCCGTTTGGTGTAAAGGGAGTGGATCAGGATATTGAGTAGTTGTTTAATTTCAGTTTGAAAAGCGATTGGACCGCTGGAGTCCACCAACGGTGATGTCTTCTCATCTGCCATGTGTCCTCCCAAATAATCTCTCATTCCAACTGTACCTCATGAATATTAACTTGACATAAGAAAAACCCCGGGCAGGTCTGCCCGGGGTATAGTGCTTCCTCCAAATCTTAACCAAGTTTACCTAACGATGGCGTCGGTCATCCTGGCGGTTCTGATCATCTGTTCCACATCATGAACTCGAACGATATCGGCTCCGCGGGTGATACCCACAGCAATTGCCGCTGCCGTACCTTCTACCCTCTCATCCGGTGGAAGATCCAGAGTATATCCGATAAAAGATTTCCTGGAAGGACCAAGCAGCACCGGGTATCCTAGAGCACGAATATCGTCCAAACGGTTGACCAGCTCCAGATTCTGTTCAACGGTCTTTCCAAAACCAATCCCCGGATCCAGGACGATATGCTCGTCGGGGATACCTGCTTGGTGGGCAACTGCCACGCTCTCCAGCAGTTCAGTTTTCACATCTTCCAGCAAGTCATCATATTCCACGCCAATATACCGGCCGCCGAGCTTTTCCTTAATCGCAGCATTATTGGGATTACTGCGGTTGTGCATCAAGATCGCGGGGACACCAGCTTCCTGGGCCACTTCGGCCAGATCAGGGTCAACTAAAAACCCCCAGACATCATTGATGATCGAAGCGCCAGCCTCCAACGCGTGATTTCCTACCGTTGATTTATAGGTATCGATCGAGATCAAGGTATCGAACTCAGCTGCAAGGGCCTGAATTACCGGCAGAACCCGGCTCAGCTCCTCGTCCTCTGAGATTTGTTTAGCACCCGGCCGGGTGCTTTCACCGCCAACGTCCAGAATATCAACACCAGCCTCCACAAATCTCCTTGCCTGCTGCAGGATGGTTTCCAGGTTCTGATCTGCCAATCCATCACCGGAGAAACTATCAGGGGTGATGTTAAGGATTCCCATCACATAGGTCCGCGATCCCCAGTCAAATTCAAAGTCTTTAATTCGTAGCTTATTCATCTGAAATTCCTATCCACCTCACTGAAATGCATTAATAAAGAATATCTGTTCAGGCACTGGATAATAGCCCCTGTCACCGGATTGAGTATTCGAACCCATCCCGACAGTTGGATTACTTACCTCTTGATTATACTATCCTCAGACTTCAAGCCGACCTCACCAGAACCTGCTTTCCAGGGGAATATTATTTTTCCCTGATGAGGCCATAACTTGAGTCTCAATGATAATCCCAATTATTTTCCCGAACATAAAAGGATTCCTGGAGCTCAGTGATCTTGCGCTGAAAGCGGGGATCCAACAGCAGGTCTTTTGCGATCAAAGACCGGCGGTCCTGTCGTAAATAGGCAAAACAGGATGAATACGGCCAATGGTGAAAGTCGGACACAACGCCGTAGATCTGCGGATTCTGATGGATATATGCGATCAGCTTGCAGAGTAGTTCCCTTTCAGGGGGGATTTGTCGGGAGGTTCCTTCGGAAAACAAGCTTTCCGACCCTCGGCCAGAGCCTTTGACAGCTTTTTCGAAAATAGCCAGGAAGGTCGTGATCTGCCAGGTTAGCATTCCAGACTCAGAGTACACATATTCGATCTTACGCTTATCCTTGACACGGAATAAGAGGTGGAGATGGGTTGGCAGCAGACAATAGGCATATAAATCTACGATTGGCCGGAGATATTTCCGAAATAAATCCATGAACAGATGATAATCTCCATCCTCCCTGAACAAAGCTTGTCGGTGATCGCCCTGCTGAAAAATATGATAGCAACAGCCAAATGAAAGTTGGTAGGAACCCATTTTTCCCCTCCCTGAGAATAGAAAAAGCACGGCCTCTGGTTGCTGAGACCGTGCCTGTATTCTGAAAAACGCCGGTGTCCTAAGAATTCTCTCTCCGGGTCCCCGAAATGGTATCCTAAATTACATCCGCAAATGGTTCCCGCGCCAGGAACTGGCCTTGACCCCGCTTCCCTAACCACTGCTCACCATCTACAATACATTGACCGCGCAGGAACACTTTCTCTGGAAAGCCCTGCAGCTTCCAGCCTTCGTAAAGATTGTAATCCGTACGGTGTTTGGCAATGGCTACCCCATAATCCAGTTCTTTATCAGGATCCCAAATGGCGATATCTGCGTCAGCACCCGGGATAAGCGCACCTTTTTGAGGATACAGGCCGAAAATCCGCGCCGGGTTGGCGGTCAGCGCGGCGCG
>JARROG010000139.1:0-5236 GCA_037384185.1 Anaerolineales bacterium
TTTTGTATAAAGGCTCAAGAAATCATAGCAGCTAAAAACAACCATCACTCCTGCGATGAACCTGAATCCATGGTAGATTGCAACCAGTTGATCGTGTTGAGCTGGAGGAGCCGTGAGCTTTCCTAAGATCATATAGGGTAGAAAAGCAATCATGCCACCCTGAGGTTCCGCACTATATGGAGACCTGAACAGCCAATTGCCTACAGCTCCTGATAGCATTTTCGCGATATACGAGTTGCCATCTTCTGCCCCAATCAAGAATCCGGTGAACCGCCAGCTTTCGCCTTCCACGTTGAACCCTATCAGGTAGGGAATCGTCGTTGCCAGCATCACCAGCAGCGCGAAAGCCAGGATATCTTTCCGTTCCGTGAAATATTCCTTCAACGCCTCTTCCTAATCGAACTGCTTATAATTATCACCCATCCCATTCCCGCCAACACCAGCCCCAAAAACACACTCAAGGGACGGAAATCAAACTCAACAACATGACTGCCTTCTGAAATAGACACACTTCTTAAAATTTGGTGTGACCGGGTGATCTCAGCTCTTTTCCCATCGATCAGTACCCGCCAGCCAGGATAATAAACTTCTGATAGGACCAGATTACCCGGTCCAATAGCCCTTACCTCAATTTTATTAGGTGTTTTCTTGATAATCTGCGCAGGGATAATTTGGGAAATCGCTCCATCCCTCACTACCCAGGATCGGGGAAGGTTATTTTGATTGCGATAGAGGTATTGGGCACTATTGATTTCAACAGGTATAAATTCCGGATCCTGAATTGGAAATTCCGAGATCAGGTATTTGACATTTAGAAGTCCCAGCATTTCTGAATCTGGTGGATATTTTGCGTTATCCAGATCAGGACGTCCAGTAAAGAATTCTGGGATTGAAACTGAATAACCGGATACAGGCACACCAGAAGCACGTTCCATAAAATCACGATAAGAAGCGATCTGGAGTGGATCAACTCCGCTAGCCATTTCCAAGGAATATAAGACAGCTTCTCCCTGGGATATACTGTAAGACGGTGAGTAAATTCTGAACTCCGATTGATCCTCGTTCAGCACAGCCAATATGCTTGGATCTGCTCTGTGGAAATCCGTCCGAACCCGATAGCTCATCCAACCTGCACCAATCAGATCGATTACGATCAATGCGCTCACAGCAAAGAATAAAATATCGCTATCAGACCAAATTGGGTAAGTCAAAATTATAATACTGCCCAGGGCCAGGAAACCTAACCCCCAAACCAATTGCAGTTGAACCTTCCCTGTAATTAGGATGAATCCCGCTGCCATCATGACTGAAAATAAGAGTAAGATTATTCCGATCCTTTGGGTATTTTTATCTTTTTCCTCCATTTCTGTCAGTTGCTGCATCGTAATTCCGCTTATTATCGCTGTGCAGAACCCAACCAGGAAAAGCGCTCTGGCTGGAACCCGGAGCAGAGACAGCAAAGGCAGCTGCTGGACCCAATCTAAACCTTTACCCCAGAAGGCCATACTCATCAGCAAGCTAAGAGCCAACGAATAAATCCAAAATCGAGTCTTCTTTTTTTGATCCGGTAAAATAAGCTGGACGATAAGCAATGCCAGAACCACGCTCCCGGGATAAAAAAACCATTCGATATTTCCACCGCTAACTGGAAGGATTAAACCCAGCAGCTGTGAACTTGGCAGGCCGAATTTTAAAATATCGTCAGCTTGCAGAGCCGAGCGAGTCGCTAACGGCAGATATTCCAACAGAGGAAGGATCAACGGCGCTCCAATTAAGAACGCCATCCCACCCGCTTTCAAAATAAATACCAGCATTTGTCTACCACCAAATTGCCTATGCGCAATTATGAATGGGACAAAGAGCAATCCGGAGTAAACAGCCCAGCGGGGGTCTGCCAAAAAAAGCATCCCCGCCGCAGTTCCAGTCAGCCAACCTTGTTGATCTTCCATGTAGACAGCAAATAGCCAGGGAGTCCAAGCCAGAGCGTACAGCAAACTGATATGCCCTGCCCCCAGGTGGGCTGCCAATTTTGGCATCATTCCAAAACATAAGGCCCCCACCAGGCTGCTCGGCCGTTCCACTCCGAATCGCTGCAGCAATCTAAACATACCCCAAGCACCAAAGACGCTGTGCCCCGCACTAACCAGCAGAATCCCGAACGGCAGCGGAAAGAGCATTGCAATCCATCCGGGGAGGTAGAACAACCCGGAGAGTGGATTTGCAGCAAATGGCACGCCCGAATAAATTGTTGAAAACCACAGGGGTATCTGATGATCGTTTAAAAGTGATTGCTTGAGATAAAGCAAGTTGGGGTAATGAGCGATCAGTAAATCTGTGAATTGGGATTCCCCTGAGGGGAAAGGAACTCCCCCGATCAGAGCAGGCAGATATACGATTACAGGTAAAAATAATACTGCAGCCGTCCACAATTCGACTCGGTTTCTACTCGCTGAGGGTTTCAAATCAGTGGACATAGATTCTATCGCGCCTGTCTTTGATATATTTCCCGATCCCCTGCACGAAAAACCAAAACCCAGTTTTCCTCCAACCAGGTTCTCAAAGTTGAGCTGGCATTCTCTGACAGCAATACATAATCGACATCCCGCTCTCTCAAAGACTGCTGATAATAATTAGCCGGATGAACCTGATAGAAAAAGCTAGCTAAAAATCCTTTTTCTTTTTCCGCGGAGACGGTTTCAAACGGATGCCCATACACAACCCGACGGCCAGTGAGTGAAGGGATATACAGACCCATTTCTTGCTCAGCAACCACCAGGGCATTTTGCGAAGCATTCTCTTTAATCCAGTTTAAGGCAGATAGGGAATCCGGATCGATGAAAACCTGTTGATCTTGTGTTAATCCTGCTTGAATCCCAGAGGTGACAACTATGATGTTCGTTGGCAGGGACAAAATCAACAAAACTGATGCCAAGAAATTCTTTTCCACATCAATTCTTTCCGACAACCAGTTCAGCCCAAAGACACTAAGCGCTGCCAGGGGCACATAAATCCCCGTCAAAAATCTCCTCTGCAAACTCCAGGGTACGAACACCAAAATCATACTGACACCAGCCCAAATCACCAGCTTTCTTGCTGCAGGCCTCTTCCAGGCGATACGAATGCCGAGGACAGCTAAAATCAAAGCTGGAGAGAAAGAGATCATTAAATCGGTCAAGTTCGGAGTCGGGGTTTGGTTCTGGGCATGCCAGGCTGCTAAAAGCGGATCGTTCAAAATAGCCCAAACCTGGTAGATCAGAACTGCCCCGCCACTCAACCCAAAACCAGCCAACCCCCTGATTTTATCTGACTTGTAGATATTCAACCAATCAGGTTTCTCGTCAGTGAACAACAGCAACCCGTCACCAAATAAGACTAAGCAAACGATACCCACCCCGAATGGTTGAACAACAGCGACCCCCAATCCCAACAAAATCTTATCTAGAAAGGGCTTATTTCCCCCTGGCAAGATGGAAAGAATGATCAATCCCAGCCCCAAAGAAAAATGGGGATTTGTATACATGGATAGGACTGGAAAAGCCTCAGCAACCCAGAAATCGCTGGTAAATAGTCCTGCCAAGACGGCGAGCCATCCCAATCCGGATCCTATCAAAATCAAGAAATATGCAATTTTTCTATTCCAGCTTGAACCAAAAATTGACTTTGTTAGCCGTGACACTGCCCAGATCAGTACTGCCGCTCCAGCAATCCTTGCTCCATGGAAAATCACCAACAGGGGAAGCTGGACAACTCTGGCGAGGTGGCCGAGAGCTAGATAAAAAAGGAATAGGAAAGCACCCTGCCCCTGTTCCGCTGTGTACGGCAGGGTGAACTTCCATTCCCCCCGGTATCCCTCCTGCATCTTCGAGAGGTAGGAATGCCCATCAATAGGGTTGATGAGAAATCCGCCAAACTGCTGATTATTCCCTGGCAGAAGGGCTGCCAGATAAGGAATGGTTGCTGCCAGAAGCACTCCAATCGCTACAATCAGCAGAAACCTTTTCTGTGACATAGTTTTATTTTATCAGCTTTTGAATCTGACCCTTGTCCCCCGCCTATCCCCAATCTATAATCACTGGAGACCCTAAAACATCTAACGAGACGCAACATGAGCCGATCAGAAAAACTTTACTCACTGCAGCTGTTTGACACAGAAATCGATAACGCCAGGAAACGCCTGAAGGAAATCGGCCGGATTCTTGGAGACGACAAAGCTCTGACGAAAGCAGAACAAGCATACGAAGATGCCTTGAGCATCGCGGAAGAAAAATCCAAAGTATTAAGGGAACGCGAGAGAAAAGTCTCCGACCAGAATACAAAGATAGAACAAAATCAAAAGAAACTGTATAGCGGTTCAATCTCCAATCCAAAAGAGCTGGAAGACCTTCAACTGGAAGCAAGTTCCCTTCGTAAATATCTCCGTGTTTTAGAGGACAGCCAGCTTGAAGCCATGGTTGAAGCAGAGGAAGCGCAGAACAGCGCAGACCGGGCGGCAAATGCCCTCGACACACTGAAAGCCCAACGAGCAGCAGACCACAAGGTCTTGATTGAGGAGAAAATGGACATTGAGAATAAAATCAATGAAACAGAAAGAGAAAAAAGCATTTACCTCTCATCTGAGACTATTCCGGATCTTGAAGTATACAACGAACTCAGACAATCCGCGGGGGGGATCGCTGTCTCTCTGATGGTTTCTAGCAGCTGTCGCTCTTGTGGTGCCAATATCCCATCGGCGATCGAACAACAAGCACGCTCTCCATCCAAACTGGTGTTTTGTCCGACCTGCAAACGAATTCTCCACCCCGGAAAGTTATAACCTCAATACTATGGCCAAGTTTTTCCCAAAATTATATCTTGATTTCAGTTCTTTCTGGGCAGGCGCACTGCTTGTAGTTGTCCTTGCTGTGTTGTATCTCCGCTATCGGAAACGCATCAACGCCTCGCTTGCTCGGTCTCTGAAAAACCTGATCGATTTCCGGGAAAGCTTATCAGTTTCTTCCGAAGCTGATTACCTTCAGGTGCTCTACAAATTTACTGAGGGTATGCATTCTGCGGCGGATTTCACCCCCCTGTCACCCATCCTTGTTCAACCCGATTGCATTGCCCCTCCTCCGGTGTTCTTCCCAGGAAAGACCAGCTTGGACCCCAGTTTAGTCCAGCAGACGCTCGGCTACGATCCACTTCTCCCTGAGCTGCCAGCAGAATATTTCGGACCGGTCTTTCCACTTCACGAGGCGGT
>JARROG010000140.1:0-5233 GCA_037384185.1 Anaerolineales bacterium
GAGACCGACAACGTGCTCGGATTGGAATTAGGAGCAGACGATTACGTCACCAAGCCATTCAGCTTGCGCGAGCTGCCCTGAGGATATCTACCATTTGGGGTCCTTTATTGGCCCGCCTGATCAGAGCATTGATGCGGGCGGTCAGCTCGCGCAAGCTGAATGGCTTGGTGACGTAATCGTCTGCTCCTAATTCCAATCCGAGCACTTTGTCGGTCTCTTCAACTCTGGCGGTCAGCACCAAGATCGGGGTATCCGCTTCTGCAGTGTAGACCCGGATGAATTCGCTCCCACTCATTTTCGGCATCATCATATCCAGCACGATGCAATCAGGCTTTTGTTCCCGGGCAACATGAAGAGCTTGCTGACCATCTGCAGCAGAGGCTACTTCAAATCCTTCAGATGTCAGGTAAGCTTTGAGCATATCAACAATATCGGGATTATCGTCTACAATCAGGATCTTTTTTCCCATGCATACCTCAAAAATGATTTTGCGTTGCATTCATTATACCGTTCCCTATCAGAATGGAGCTGGCGCCCTATCAAGACGCCAGCCCTAAATTTCAGATTGCCGGTTCCTACTTCTTATCCGATGGACTGGCATGCAGAGGAGATCAGTTTTGTCTGCCGCCTCGGGGAAGACCATTCGGGTTGTGGAATCCATTGCGCGGAATCCAATTGCCGTCACCAGCTGGTCCCCGACCCAAGAAAAATTCAGCATTTCCCAGGAACCCTTTTTTCAATCCTTCCAGAAGCCAGCTGGCGTGTTCCTTGGTGATATCTCCATTTTCGAGTGCCTCCTGGATGCGGGTCTGCATGGTTTCCTGCCGCACCTCCTGCATTTGCTGGTGGAATGCATCCAGGTCCACCCCGGCGCTTTCTGCGATTTCAGCAAGGGTTTCCCCCTTCTGGATTTGTTCCTGGAGGTCTTCTCTGGAAATTCCAAGCAGCTCCAGAAGTGTTTCCGGTGGATGGGGACCATTTCCCTGTGCATAAACAACACCTGCTGTGAGGATCCCCGCAGATCCTGCTGCTAAAAGGGCAATCAAGACATATTTCAAAAAAATCTTCATGTCAATACTCCTTGGTAGGGTTATGAACAGGTGATTCATCATTGTGAATACCCTGCCAGTATAATCAGAAGTTGTTTAGAAACTATTAAGATGCTGTAGAGATAATATTAATTTAGCCGGATGGATCACAAGCAGCTATTCTCAAATCCCATTCGGTTTATTTTTTGCTGAATCAAGTAAATTGGTGACAGTTTACGGAATAATCACCTCACCTCTGAGAGACCGCAGAGACGAACGTATCGACAGTTTGTTTAGGAGGGAACTTCAGTCAAGCTGGTTCTCTGACAGAAGCTGATCCAGGCTGTTCTGCCGCTGGGAAACGAATAAGTTATAATCTTAGGAAATCTTTCCGAAGAGGCAATAAACAGTGTCCAACCCCGAGTCCCGCAGCAGCTATCAGCTGGAATACCGGCCAAAATACCAGAACTACCGCTATCTGATGCAAAACCGCATCAACAGTATCTTGCTGGTATCCAGTATCTATGATTCCTTTATCATTGATGAGGATGCCCGCCTGTCCGATCAAATCTTTGAGGAATTCCACAATCTAAATCTGCGGACTCTGCCCCACATATTCCGGGCTACTTCAGTGCCTCAAGCTCTGGAACTGCTCCAAGAGCATCATTTTGATCTGGTGATCACCATGCGAAGACTGGGGGAGATCAATCCGCTGAAATTCGCGGAGCAGGTAAAAGCGATCCGGGAAATTCCCGTAGTTCTGCTGCTCAACAACTCTTCTGAGCTGCAGTATCTGCCATCCAAAGCGCTGGCTGACAGTAAAATCGATCACACCTTTGTCTGGAATGGCAATCCGACCGTTTTTGTGGCAATCATCAAGCTGCTTGAGGACCGGATGAACGTCGATGCCGATATTGAGACAGGTGACACCAGGGTGATCATTGTGGTCGAGGACTCGATCCGATTCTACTCGCTGTACCTGCCTGTGCTTTATTCCGAGATCATGCTTCAGACCCAACGACTGGTTTCCGAAGGTGCCAACGACTATCTAACCTTACTGCAGATGCGCTCGCGTCCAAAAATCCTGCTGGCCCGCAACTTTGAGGAAGCCTGGGATGATTACTCGAAGTATCAAGATCACCTGCTGGGTGTTATCAGCGATGTCCGTTTTCCAAAGGCTGGTCAGCTGGACGAGGAAGCTGGTTTCGACCTGGTGGCGCGGATCCGGGAAGAATCACCCACTCTACCGATCATGCTGCAATCCAGCAATGAAGAAAATCGGGATGAATCTGAAAGATTGCGGGGGTTCTTTGTAAATAAGAACAGCCACTCCCTGCTCCAGGACCTGCGCACTTTCCTGATGGAATTTATGGGCTTTGGTTGTTTCACCTTCAGACTTCCCGATGACAGCGTGGTGGGCATGGCTGATAACCTTTTTGAGCTGCGCCGGGAATTAGAGCGGATCCCTCTGGAATCCTTTGTTTATCATGCTCAAAATGACCACTTTTCGGGATGGCTGGCAGCCCGGGGAGAGTTCGCTGTGGCCCGCCAGCTCAAACCACGCAAAGTGTCGGAATTTGAGGATAAGGAAGATCTGCGGCAGCTGATCCTGGCTTCCGTGGAAGATATTCTCCATGAGAGGATGGGAATCATTGTCGATTTTGACCGAGAGAATTACCATCCCCACCTGCGGTTCATCCGCTTGCGACCCGGATCCTTAGGCGGGAAGGGGAGGGGGCTTGCTTTTTTACTCTTCCTGAGGAGTTCCTTCAATGAAGGTTTCAGGAAAGAATTCCCTGATGTGGACATCCAGATTCCCAGAACAGTGGTGATCGGTACGGATGAGTTTGATGTTTTTATGCGGGAGAATGACCTGTACGATTTCGTGGCAGTTGACCGCGATGATCAGGAGATCAAGGAACGCTTCCTGGACAGCAAGCTGCCTTCCACTTTGCGTGAGGATCTGCGCTTCATCTATCAGGACAAAACCAAGCCCCTGGCTGTGCGCTCCTCGAATATCTTTGAGGACTCACTCTATCAGCCATTCGCTGGTGTCTTCTCGACCTACATGCTGCCTAACAGCCACAAGAACCTGGAAGTGCGGCTGAGCCAGCTGGCGGCAGCTATCAAATTGGTATATGCCTCAACCTACCTGAAGTTGGCACGCTCTTACGCTGAGACTCTGGGAATTTCTCTGGGAGAGACGCGGATGGCTGTGATCATCCAGGAAGTGGTGGGCAGGGAATATGGTGACCGCTATTATCCCGGTTTTTCTGGAACTGCGGCTTCCTATAATTATTATCCGCTCGGCAAGCATTTACAGCCCGAGGATCGGATTGCCTTTGCGGCCCTGGGTCTGGGGACAACTGTTGTCCAGGGAGGACTGAGCCGCCGCTTCAGCCCCAAAAGGCCGGACGTAAATATTTATGGCAGCGTTGAAGACGAGATTAGAAGCAGCCAGAACAGCTTTTTCGCTGTCCGACTTTCCCAGCAGAAGGAGATCGATCTGGAAAAAGGGGAATCCATTTTCTTAGAAAGCTGCTCTCTGCGGGACGCTATCGATGATGGGACTTTGAAAGAGATCGCGGATACCTATGATCCTCAAGGAGGTCGCCTATCAAGCGGCTTTTGGGATGAAGAAGCTGGAGCACCGGTAATCACTTTCAATCGAGCGCTTAAATATAATACCTTCCCGCTGGCAGGTATTATCAACCGCGTCCTGGAGTTAGGTGAGCGAGCGATGGGTTGTCCAGTGGAGCTGGAGTTTGCGGGAGATTTTGCCCAGAAAAAAGGGGAACGATCGACTTTCCGATTGCTGCAGCTGCGGCCTTTCCTGGAGCATGAGGAAACGATGATGATCCAGGATCTTGATGTTCCGGACCATCAGCTGCTGGCAAATTCCTCTGTGGTGTCAGGCTACCGGTCGCTCCATGAAATCCGGGACATCGTCTACGTGAAACCGGATCAGTTCAATCCAACCAAAACCCTGGAGATGGTAGAAGAGATAACTCTCCTTAACCAGCGTTTAGTAAAGGAAAAGCAGCCGTATATCCTGATCGGTCCAGGCCGCTGGGGGACATGCGAGCGTCACCTGGGTATCCCTGTGATCTGGTCCGATATCAACGGCGCTAAAGTGATCATGGAAGTGGATTTAAAAGATTTCCAGGTGGATCATTCTCAGGGAAGCCATTTCTTTCACAATATATCCTCTGCAGGAATCCCGTACTTTTTTGTGAAATATGGATCGAAAACTGATTTCTTGGATTGGGATTGGCTTGAGGATCAACCAGCTGAAGGGGATTACGAATTCTTCAGGCATATCAGAACCCAGGATCCGCTGACTGTGATCGCCAATGGAAAAGAGCGCTCTGGAAAGATCATCAAGCCCTGAGACCGCGGGATGAAGTCCTTCCAAGGACCTCATCCCTAAGCTATATCACTTCATATGAACATCCAGCTGAGGGAAAGGAAGCTGGATGCTTTCTTTTTGGAGGGTAAGGTAGAGGGCTGAGTTCACCCGGTCGAACATCTTGCGGGTGTCTACATAGGATTCCAGCCACCAGCGAACCCGGAAGATCAGTGATGACTCGCCGAATTCCAGGAACAGGGCTTCTACCGGCCGATCTTCTAATACCCCTTCAACCTGGCGAACAGCATCCACCATGACCTGGCGGGCTTTTTCGATATCACTGCCGTAGGCGATTCCGACATGGATCTCGAGCCTGTACTGATCGTTGGGATAGGCATAATTGACCACCAAACTCTTCCCGATCTGGGAATTGGGCACCACCACCATGCGGTTGTCGCGGGTCCTGATCCGGGTGCTTCTGAGGCCGATGTCGACCACGTCGCCCCAGGTATTGAGATCCATAAGCTCGATCCTGTCGCCAATCCTGTAAGGCCTGTCCAGCATGACCATGAAGCCGTTGATGGTGTCCTCCAGGGTGTTTTGAGCAGCCAGGGCTACCGCGAGAGAGCCAATCCCCAGGGTGGTGACCATAGCGGTGATATCTACTTGGAAGTGGGATAGGATGGTGATGATGCCAATCGCGCTGAGCAGGATGAGGATGACTCGCTGGAAAAATGGAAAAAGCTGTTCATCAAGGCTGGCATTGGTTTTCAAGCCGATTTCGTTCCCCAACCAGGTGAAGATATGGGTGGTCAGGCGCCAGGCAAACAGGAAGCCAGTCAGGAAGTACAGTACG
>JARROG010000141.1:0-5189 GCA_037384185.1 Anaerolineales bacterium
GAACCAGCCCCCCAGGAAGAACAAGAGCATCAGAGCCAAGCTGGCTGGAAAGAAATAAGTCTTCCTGCCGGTATCTTTGCGGATCCGGCGAAGGACCGTAAAAACGATCACAGCGGCAGCAATGCCTATCACGGCCATGAACACAAAAGAGCTGCCCGTTTCCGTTAGGCGAAGCCAGGAAAGATAGATACCGCGTTTGTTGATGTAGATCGGCCCCGGCCAGACAAGGCTATCCTTGACAGGAGGGACAAATCCAAAGACCACAAAATACCAGATAAATAATAAGACCAGCAGAGGAATATTGCGGTGGAACTCAATGAAAACCAGGGCGATCCGACTCAATAACCAGTTCTTTGACAATCGTGCTAAGGCTACCAGCGTTCCCAGGATGGTCGCGGTTACGATTCCTGCTCCGGAGACGATCAAGGTATTCACCAGGCCTACCAGGAAAGCCCGGCCAAACGACATGGCTGGCTCGTAATCGATAGGCGGATTGCTGATCGGGAATCCGGCTGCTTCTTTCAAGAATCCGAAGGTCAGATTCATATTGCGGGCATCCGCCGCCCGGATGAAGTTGAGCACAGCCCAGGCTAAGAACCCAAATATAAGCAAGGCCGAGATGATTTGGGCAGCGATCTGCAGCACGCGCTCATCCCGATAAAAGGGTATGGCCGAATTTTTTGTCAGACTCGTTTTTTGAGAGGTCATGAGATGATCCTCGGGATAGAAAGGATGCGGCAGAAGCCGCATCCTTTTTTGGTACATCCCGCTAAGCTTATTTGATGGGCGGGGCGTAGATTAAGCCGCCGTTGTTCCACAAATTATTTGGACCACGTGGCAGTGTGAAGGAGATACCATTGGGACCCATATAGCGGTCATAGACTTCTCCATAGTTGCCAACAGCCGCGATGGCGTTGGCCAAGGCATCAGGTTCTAGCCCAAGATCTGTATAACCCCAATCGCCTTCTTCACCGAGCAGGCGAAGAACGTTGATGTTGTCGCTGCTCTTCATGTCTTCCACATTGGCCTGGGTAACGCCCAATTCTTCAGCGTTGATCATAGCGAAGGAAACCAATTTGACAATATCGAACCATTTGTCATCCCCGTGCGGGACAGCAGGTGTCAACGGTTCCTTGGAGATGGTGATATCCAGGATGATATGCGCATCCGGCTCCGCAAATCCGCTCCTGACCGATGCCAGCTGTGATTTATCGGATGTGGTGATGTCGCAGCGGGCCTCTTCATAGGCGCCGTAAACTGCCGCAGTCTCCTCAAAGATCACTGCTTCATACTCCATGCCATTCTGGCGGAAGAAGTCTGACAGGTTCTGCTCTGTAGTCGTTCCGCTCGTGACGCAAACGGTCGCGCCATCGAACTGATCCGTGGAGGTGATTCCGCTGTCCTTGCGGATCATAAACCCTTGGCCGTCATAGAACATAACATTGGTGAAGTTGCCCCACTGGGCATCACGGCTGGATGTCCAGGTCACGTTTCGGGACAGGATATCCACTTCTGCGGTCTGGAGGGCAGGTCCTCGGTCGGCAGCAGTCAGAGGAACTACCTCGATGGCTTCGGCATCACCGAAAACTGCAGCAGCAACGGCCCGGCAAAAATCGATATCGAAACCCATGTTGCGGCCGTTTTCATCAAGCATACCAAATCCAGCCAGGTCTGTTCTCGCACCGCAAACAACATACCCGCGGTCAAGCACACGGGATAGGATCCCTTCTTCAACTGGCGCAGATTCAGCAGGCATTTCTCCTTCTACTGGCACTTCAACAGTGACGACCACAGTCTCAACAACTTTCTGACCCTCTGTGGTTGCGGCACTAGCGCATGCAGAAAGGACAAGCACAAGTACGATTAAAATCGCAAATACTGGGAAATATCTCTTATACATAAATCTCTCCTTTGGCGTTGGAAAATTAAGTAACCTAAAATACGATGCTGTAATCGATAAAACCTCCTTTACCTATAATGTTGAAAAAATGCTAAACAAGACAGCAATTCCCCCAATTGAGATAATATCATATCCTATAACTTGATTATTTTGAAGAACGATCATTGTGAATTTGATCCCAATCTTTCCCAGCCTTGTTTGTCTGGGAACACCAGAGGGGCGCTGTGGTATAAAATTGGAGTATGGAAATCAGCAGAGTCTTCTATCCTCCCAAACGTACTGGCACCATCCTGCACATCCTGCTCATGATTCTATTCTCCGCTGCCGGCGCCTGGGGAATTTATGGAGCCACAACAGTCCAGATGGCCCCCCAGCTGCTGCCCTATCTAGCCCTGCTCTTGCTTTTCCTGGTCGCTTTGCCTTATTTGATCTACCGCTTGTACGGGCTGCAGCGCTCTTCATATACCCTCGAAAGAGGTGGACTCTCGCTGCGTTGGGGATGGCGTTCGGAAAGCCTGCCTATGGACCAGATCAAATGGGTCCACCGGGTGGAAGATCTTGAAACACCCCCCAAACCTCCTGCCCTGCATTGGCCGGGAGCGGTCACCGGAGTCCGGCGCTTTCAGCGTGGACCTGAAGTTGAATACCTAGCAGCCCGGCTAAAAGATCTGGTCATTATCGCTGCAGGCCAACGCTATTATGCGATCTCACCCGTTCCAGCGAATCAATTTATTACCACATACCTGGAACTGATCGAATTGGGCACACTGACACCCTTGAAAAAAGAGTCCGTTCAGCCAACCCGGGTCCTCTCAGAAATGTCCCAGAGCCGGCCAATCCTGGCTATGATTCTAATCGGGGGGCTGCTTACTATCAGCCTGCTGCTCTGGACCTTACAGATAATCCCTAACAGGGAGACCTTGTCCCTGGGTTACACTCCTCAGGGACTTCCCCATACCCCGCTTGAAAGTGTACGCCTGATCCTGCTCCCGGTAATCAATACCACCGCCTATCTCGCGAACTTGATTCTGGGTTTGTTCCTTTACAGGAACCTTGAGAATCGGGGACTGGCATATATCTTGTGGGGAGGCAGCATTTTCATCGCCCTGCTCTTCCATATCAGCCTGGCGCTTATCCTTTAAATATTCACAACTTATCCCCCGAATTTCCGGGTTATCCACAGAATGCGCTGTGTTTTCCACAAGGTTATCCAATTATTGCCCACAGAAAGAGATATTAGATTCCCAGGACCTCATATCCTACTCAGGCAAGATTTGGTAAACTATGCCAGATAACCTAAAAGGAAAATAGCTCGATGCTTCAACTGGACAGCTGGATCACATTAGGATTATTCGCCGCTACGATCGTGTTCTTTGTGACTGAATGGATCCAGGCGGACCTGGTCGCCCTGGGATTGGTGATCGGGCTGATGGTTACCGGTATTCTAAGTCCAGAAGAAGCCCTCTCCGGGTTTTCCAGTCAGATTGTGATCGCAATTGCAGGCTTGTTCATTGTGGGCGGGGCGGTGATGGAAACTGGCCTGGCGAATTTCATCAGCCGCAGGATCATCCGTTTTGCTGGAAACAGCAGGTTCCGCCTGCTGGTCTTCATCATGGGGACTGTGGCACTGCTATCTGGTTTCATCAGCGACAGCGGGACGGTAGCCGTCATGGCTCCTGCTATTGTCAGCATCAGCCGTAAGAAAAACATCAGTCCCTCCAAATTGCTGATTCCGCTGTCTTTTGGAGCCCTGCTGGGCGGATCTATGACCCTGATCGGCACACCGCCCAATATCGTGGTCAGCGATCTGCTGGCTGAAGCCGGTTTACCTCCGTTTCAATTTTTTGACTACACGCCAATCGGGGTTGTCCTGCTGGTCGCCGGCATTCTTTATATGACTTTAGTCGGCAGATGGCTCCTGCCTGACCATAACAGCGCCCAAAATATCCAGCGGGTCGAATCACCCGAGGAATTGGTAAAAGTCTACAAGCTGCCGGAAGACCTTTATCGACTCCGAGTCACTTACTGCAGCCCGCTGGTAGGTAAATCCATACAGGAAAGCGGGCTGGGAAATAATTACAACGTAACTGTGCTGGATATCAACCCGGCAGAAGTATCCCCCAGCCGAGGGATTATCGCCGGGATCAGTAACTCTCAGGAAGGAGAGCGCAAGGTCCAAAACCTGACCCTGACTGTCCTTCAGCCTGACGACCTGCTGATCTGCCAGGGAAAAGTGGACGATATCACGCATGCAGCTGCCTCCCTGCAGCTGGCAGTCCAGCCGGCGAAAGCAGCCGATCAAAAGAGCTTGGTCAACAATGAGGTCGGGGTTGCTGAAATCCTGCTTCCACCCCGGTCCAGGTTATTGGGGAAAACACTGGTTTCCTCCCGGTTTGGCAGTTTGTACCAGCTCACCGTACTGGGCATCAACCGCCCCGGACGGGAGCAGGTACTGCCCCTCAAGGATACTGCCCTGCAGTTCGGTGATACTTTATTTGTACAGGGACCCTGGAAGAATATCCGGGCTCTGGCAGACCAACGCCGGGATTTTGTGGTGATTGGACAGCCAGAAGACTTGAAGGGGACGCCTCCCCGATCGAAAATGATCACAGCCGCATTGATCCTGCTGGGAATGATCATATCCCTGGTGGCTGGTTGGCTGCCCTTGGCAACCGCTTCCCTGGCAGCCGCATTTTTGATGATCATCACTGGCTGCCTGGATATGAAGCAGGCTTACAGCAGCGTGGATTGGAAAAGCGTCATCCTGATCGCTGGGATGCTCCCGATGACATCTGCGCTGCAAAAAGTGGGGTTGGTGAATTTAGGCTCAGAATGGATGGCATCTAACCTGGGGGGCTGGGGGACCATTCCAGTAATGGCTGCGCTGTTCCTGATCACCTCTTTCTTCACCCAAGTGATCTCAAATACTGCGACCACAGTGCTGATCGCGCCGGTGGCACTATCTCTGGCAACTGAGCTTGGTTATCGACCCCAGGCATTCGTGATGCTGGTGGCGCTGGCAGCCTCTACCGCATTTGCGTCTCCCGTTGCTTCTTCCGTGAACACCCTGGTCATGGGCTCAGGCAACTACACTTTCAGGGATTACTTTCGGGTGGGCATACCGCTGATCCTGATCTGCATGACCCTGACGATCCTCATTCTGCCTCTGCTGTGGCCGCTGAATTGAGCAAACTATAAACGATAAATGAATTTTGTGTACTGACTATAATTTAATTAATTTTGCTGATTGCGGAAACCTATGCGTCCCGCCGCATGAATCCGCTTATTC
>JARROG010000142.1:0-13134 GCA_037384185.1 Anaerolineales bacterium
GTCGTCGAGGAACCATACCTTACCTCCAATACCTGGTTAAGAATGCCCGCGAGGTCCAAATGCCTGATATCGGTTCTATCTTGTCAGCCAGCCTACAGGGACCAGGGCCAGGACCGGATTATGAGGGGGAATTCCCTCTCATCTCATTTTTTGATCAACCTGGGAATCATGAAAGGGGTCTGGGCTTTATAGGCCAGATACTCCTCTCCGAAACGTGCTTCCAGCTCTTTCTCCTCAATGAATTTCAGGTAGCCGATCAGCAGGAATGAAATCAGGACGACCAAGACCATCCCGGTGGTCGATCCCAGGAGGAGACCCAATCCAAAATAAGCCAGGATCGTGCCTAAGGTCATTGGGTTTCGGCATTGGTCAAAGGGGGGTGAGATCAGCAACTTCTGGGTGGGCATGACTGGCAGGGGAGTCCCGCTGGCCCGGGTCATCTGGGAGATGATGGACCACAGAGCGTATACCATACCGATAAAGATGGAGATCCCGCCAGTGATCAGGCCTGGCAGCCCCAGATTAAAGGATGGCAAGCCCAGGGCTCTATCGATGGCCGGCCCTATGCGGACCAGGAAATAGGGGATCAGCACCACGATCAACAGGCCCGCCGGGATCAGGGCCAGAATACGGGCAGTGATGGGGTATTCCCTTTCAGCCCATTTGGTAAAGCGATTCATATTCACACCACCTTTTACTGGTGCCAGCCTGGTCCAGGACGCCCAACCCGGCTTGGATGGGGTCCCGCCCCTGAACGGGTCGGCGTAAGGGATTGATCATTGCTGGCCGCAAAAGCCGCACCTTGAAGTATAACTCGCTGACCCAGTCATCCCTTCTAACCTACCATAGAACCCTCCGCTGGATCACAGCGTCCTGTTCTTCCTGAATCTTACCAGGAGCCTTTCCAGTTCTTCCTCACTCAGCAGCTCTTCGAAACCCCTTCCCGGGCTGTGGCGGAAAGCCTGGTAGATGGTTTCCTGGATGTGGGGCGGATAGGGCGAGGGAAGCTGGATGACCTCTTCCAACCCTTTGATCAGCAGCCGGGCGACCTCATCCAGGCTTTTTTGGAGTGTGGACAGTTCCGCTTCCATTAATATCTCCGACCCCTCGACTCTGTCAGACCCCTGACGCTCCTGGACAAAAAGGTCAGCCCACATCGCAAAGGAATGCAGCTGGACCTCCACTGTGCGGGGCCAGTTCTTGACCATCAGGTTATAGGGCTCACACAAGCCCCCAAAATCCACCCGCCGGAAGTCGGTTCGCAGGATCACTGCCGGTTTGCCGAGGATCTTGGCGGTGGTGAATTCCACGACAGTCCCCGAGTCCAGCTCCAGGCCGTCGAAGCGCGCCAGAAGGATATCGGCCCGGACTACCTCCAGCAGGTCGGTATTCCGGATGTAGGGCTCAACATCCTCCCGGTCCAATTCCTGGATTTCCCTGGACTGGGGCAGAAACAGCTGGAATTTTCCGCCAGACAAGCGCCAGACGGCTTCTTTGAGCAGGATATTGGTGGACAGCTCGTCCTGGGTGAACAGCCCCCCAGCGCAGTAGATCTGGTAGGGTCCCGCAGGACCCCCCGGGATATACTGGTCAATTTTCCCGGTCATGTCTCTCCTCCTGGTAGTTTGAAACAAGAAAGCCCTGACAGGTCCTGGGCGCTTCCAGCTGTCCGGAGAGGTGGGCGATGATCCGGGTTGGATTTTCTTGAAGGTGGTGAGCAACAGTGCCCGACGATTCGCAGCCTCTCTTCCGGGGTGAGTCTGCTGGGCGGCAGAACCATTTTCTTTCATTATAGATGATGTTTTCTGGAAGTCTGCCTGAAAATGGGCAGCCGGGATATAAAGATAGATCTGGTCCCGGTTAAGTGGTCAGTCTCTGGGCCTGATGGCCGGGTATTAGAGATTCTTTCCCAGCGCAGCATCCAGGTGTTCCACCAGCAGGGCTGTGACCCGGTGCAGGATGGCGTCCAGCCAGGCGATCAGCTCGCTGGTTGCTCCGCCCCCGCCAGCGTTAGGATCCTCGTTCTCCAGGGGCCAGGCGCGGACCAGGCTCTCCCGCTGGCTGCGGATCTCCTCCGCCAAGGGCTGGCCCTCTCCCTCTTGCTCCAGGGCGTGGAATTTCTGGACCAGCTTCATGATCTCGTCCAGCATCTGGTAGTAGCGCTGGTAGAAGGCCTCTGACCGCAGATAGGCTTGGGAGCCGATCTGGACCCACATGCGCTTTGTGAACAATTCGGTCAGTGCATCATCCAGGGTCTGGTCCCAGCGGATTCTTCCCGTCCTCAGCCGGCTGTAGAGGAGGGGCAGGAACTGATTGATGTTATTGCCCGCCTGGGTGATGAACTCGACGGCCTGGTCCCGGAGCTTGTTCTGCCGGGCTCTTTTCTCGGTGATGAGGCTGATGGCGTAGCTGCCGATGACCAGGGAAACGATGGTGATGATGAGGGGCTGGTTGAGGAATTCAAATACGGAGTCCATGTTCACTTACCTGTCAGGATGGAGTGGATACGGTTAAAGGGAATCAGTCAAGGGATGATCGCTTCCTCCCATTTAAGAAGGCATCCACGTGAACCTTTGGATCCAGGGCGGGGAGAGAGTATTTCAGATTGGCCCGGCGGAACATCTGATGGATCATGACCGGACCCAACAAGGCACTGACCGCAGCCAGCGGGCTTTCCTTCTTGAGCATACCCTGCTCCTGGTATTTTCGAATGATCTCGATCACACCCTGCAGATTGTTCATGGGAATGTCAACAGACCTCTGTAGTTCGGGGTTGCGCGGCAGTTCGATCAGAATGATGGCAATGATATCTCCCTGCTCCTGATTGGTTTGGATGTAGGCGTCCACGACTGCCAGCATATCCGCTTCCAGGTCCCCCGAATATTCCAGGTGGTTCAGAGGGGTATCTGCGAGCTGGTGCTGGATGGCTTTCTCGAACAGACCTGCCTTGCTGCCGTAGTTCCGGAACAGAGTGACTTCATTGACATCAGCGAGCGCTGCGATTTCTTTGACCGTCGCTCCGTCATAACCCAGCGACATGAGGATATCGATCGCCGCCCTGAGAATCCTGGTTTCATCGATCACTTTTGGCATGCTGGTTCCTCCTGAACTCCAGTATATCATAAGTAAGCATTGACTTGCAATAAAAGTTGTGCTATTCTTATTTCAAGTACAAACTTGCAATAAAAAGGCAGGTGAATCTCATGGATAAACAGGCTTCTACCCTGAAAACGAAGCACAAACCGAAAGCTCAAAACCTCACTCCCAATGAGAAAGCCATCATCGAGAGCATCCCTGTCCCGCTGCTGAGGTCCCTCTTTACCCGGATTTGGAAAGTTAAGATCAGACTGCAATTCACCGGGTGGCTGCAGTATATTCCGCCAGCCCTTGTCAGCCTCTTGGCTCTGCTGCTTGCGGGTATCGCCCGCTGGCTGGGAAGCCGGCTGATTGCCTTGGTTTTCGCTCTGGTTGGGGGCTTTCTTTTCGCCTGGGTGGTATTTGACCTGGTCACTGTGAAGTTCAAGCTGCGGCTTCCTGAGCCTCTTCCCCGCCGCAATGATGATCTGGGACTCTTTGATTTGATGCGGGCCAGACATTCCTGCCGTTCGTTCCAGACCCGAAAGCTGACCTCCCCAGATTTCCAGGAACTCATGGATTCTGTCCAGCGGCACAGCGCACAACCCGGGATAGGCAATTCCCCCGTCCGCTTTGAATATATTTCAGCCCCGCTGACCGTTTGGCCGACAGTGAATGCCACAGAGTTCCTGGTGGCAATTGCCCCCCTGGAGTATGACCGCCTGGCAGTGATTGATGTTGGTTACCGCTTGCAGAAGATCGTGATCGATGCAACCAGGATGGGATTGGGAACCTGCTGGATCGGACCGGGAGCAGACCATCAGAGTATCAAACAGCGGTTAGGAGATCGGTTCGACCCGCTGAAGGACCACATCATCTGCGTCTGCGCTGTTGGCTATCAATCCCGCTATATCCCGCTGTTCATTCGAATCTTCACCGCCCAGTTCGGTCGCCGCCTGCCGCTCTCAAAACTCTTTTTTACGGATCCGGAATTCAAGGTGCCTTTGGATCCCGAGAGCCCTCCCTTTGATCGCTTTGGACGAAATTTTGAGATCTGCCAGTGGGCGCCTTCTTCCTATAATGGACAGACCACGCGCTGTGTGGCTGTGATGGAGGAATCTGGCAAGGATCAGGAACCGCGTCTGGAGCGCTTCGATTTCTACGCAGTCACAGCCTCGCGTTACTATGCGCCTGTGGCGTTGGGGATCTGGTGCGCAAACTGGGAGCTGGGATGTCAAGCCCAGCAGATCCAGGGCCGCTTTGCTGTGCTCTCAACAGTGGAGAGAGAAATTCATGGTCGTCAAGATAACACTCAACTGCCGAGATACGACGTCAGCTGGGTGAAGTTGAGAGCCACAGATCAGCTCAGGTTGGCTCAAGATAACCCAGCCGGGAGCGGGGAAGGAATAGACAGTGATCAGTAAGCTGTAAGCAGGATGCAGAAGGCAGTGATCAATGGTTAAACAGTAAGATCTCTCCTAGTTGATTTTTTCTTGACAGGACCCTGCGATGCAGGTATAAAAAAAGACAGTCCAGCTGCCAAGGAGAATGGGATGAGGGTTCGGTGGTCCATTATCGCACTCACGTTGTTGATCATTCTTCTTGCTCTTCTTCCCCAACCTCAGCAGATCGCAAATGCCCAGGATGACGGCCCGGAATGTCCGCCCGGTTTTGTCTGGGATCGTTTATCTGGCGTTGGCTGTGTGCAGGAGAGCTGCCTGGCAATCCCCAATGCGAAATATTCCTATACCTCAAGCTGCATCTGCGTCGAGGGCTTTAAAGGCTGCACGATTCCTGTCGACCATACTGGTTTGGCCTGCGATCCTTTTTGTCCAGCAGCGGAACTGGTCGCCTGCGTTCCACTCGAGCAGTCCTGTCCCTCAACCCAGAGCAGCGGTGGGGATGGGGGAGATCCAGCAGCCGGTGACCAAACTGACCCCCTGGAAGATTTCTTCCCAGCAGCTGCTGATGACCGGTCCCAGGAAGAGATGCGGCCCTGGATCTGGAAAATTTCCTGGCCGGTGAGAGTAGCAGGGATCCGACCCTGGGGCAGGCGGCTGCAGGCGCTGTCACTGTCACTACCCTGCTCAGCGCCTGGGTGATCAGTCAACTGCTGGCGGGGACGGACACCCGGAATATCATTGAGGCAATTTCTCGCTGGCGGCAGATGGGGAGGCCGGCAGGAGAGCCACAGGCGAAGGTGCCGGAAGCAGGAAAGACACCCAAATCAGAGCCTGATCAAGCAAAGCCAGAGACCCCGAAAGCAGCTGCAGCTGAAAGTAAGGAGCCGGACGCTGCCCGGACTGAAAGTTCACCCGCAGTCGATGTGCCCCCCGATCTACCAACGCTGAGGCGAATGCGGCTCCAGGAACAGCGTGAAGCCCAGGAAAGAATTAAATTCTTAAAGAACCTTCAGGTCCTTTTGGATCAAGAATACCGCCGGATTTTTGCTGACTGGGAAGTTGCCCGGCGCTGTGCTCCTGTGGACGGTGTGATCGATATTGCGGATATCTGGCTGGGTTTGCGGGGCAAATTGGGGACCTCCACAGTCAGGGGCGCCTACGGGAAAGATCTGCTCAAGCAGGCCATCAAGGGCGCGTTCCGGAAAGTGGTCAGGTACCGGGTGGATGGCACCTTTGAGATCTCCCCCAAAGCGCTGGCGGAGGGGGCTCACAGTGGATTGGGTGTCAATCCTTACCATCCGGGTGGCGCCTTGAAGCAGCTGCTCCAGAACCTGGTATCCGGCCAGGGCCTGGAGGGTTACGGCGCCAGCCAGAAGGAATGGTTTAAGACCTACGGCAAGGAAATCAGCAAGTATTACGGGACCGGAGAAAGTGTCATTTCCCTGGTAGGGAACACCTGGAAGGATATGAAAACCACCGAGGGTCTGCGAGATCAGATGAACGAGGTCCGGACCCTGTTCAACAAAGTGACTAGCGACCTGGAGACCGCCCAGACGGAGTATGAGATTGCGGACAGCTCCCTGAAAGCCATTGACCAGGATATCCAGGAACTGAAGGATAACTTCCCCAATCGGTTCCGGGACCTCTAAAGGGGCACAAGATATATGAATCTTTATCAATATCAAAAAACGCGGATTCAAACTGGCATCCATGATCTGCAGGAGTCTTTCCAGGAAACAGCTGTGAGCTGGATCGAACAGGCTCAAATTGCAGCTGAAATGAAATTCCGGGATCGGGCCGGCCGGTACTGGTATGCGGACATCTACGACGGCAGCTGGTTTTTTTATGAGAATGGGAAGTGGCTCTTATCCTCTGAGGTCCCTGAGGTTCTGGAGGGGTCAGCCTCCCTTTTTTTGGATGATGGGAAACTGCCGGAAATGTTGAACGGAGATCAGCTCCCGGATCCGGCTGGCGCAGGGCAGTCGCCGGTCATCGCCCTGGAGGACAGCTTCAGGAAGATCCGGTTTGATTATCAGGACGGCAGGCTGAGTTCTGATGCTGCCCGGATGATTTCCCGGCGGCACTATTTGATCGATCTCCAGGGAGGGATCTGGACTGTCGGGCTTCGGAGCGGGGATTGGTATCGAATGGAGGTCGGCGGCTGGGAGAGAGAGGATGCGCCACCGGCTCAGGATCAGCTGCTTAAGCTGGATCGGGACGAGAATCCTCCCCAGCTACCTGAGCTTGCAGATGAGGCCTACGGGCGCCTGCTTGATTTTTTTCTGCGGGATCCAGCGCTGCCGGAAGATATCACCAGCCCCTGGGATCCACCGGATGGTGTTCCTGACAGCGCGAAAGCCCATTTCGTCAGGCAGGAGGCAGCCAGGACCTTCTGCCCTCACTGCGGCGAACCGATTAAATAAGGAAGCGAGATCATGGCAGCGATTCTGCGGGGTATCAATTTCATTGGGCTGATCTTGACGGCGGTCCTGACCGTTTATATGATAGTGACTTTTCGAAAGCCCCATCCGGTCAGCGCCTGGGGAAAGCTGCTCTCGATCGCGATCAGCCTGGCCACCCTGTTCTTCTTCCTTCTTGTCAGCGTTGCGAACCTGAATCTTTGGGTGGGATTGCCCATTTTGCTCATTGGCGGATTTCTGGGCTTCATTCGCGGACTGACGCTGCGATTGTCAGTCCAGGATCAGCAGGTGATCGCAAGAGGGACCTGGCTGTTCCTTCTGGTGTGGGGAGGATCCTGGGTGGTTGCCCTGCTTTTCAATTTCTACGGCTGGAAGCTGCTGTCTGCTTTCGGCTTGATGCCGGTCTTCTTCAGCACCGGGACGCGCTTAGGTTTGGATGGGATTCTGCTGTTGAGAAGGATCGTCTTCCACTTCAGGTCGCCCCCGGCTGCGAAGGCGGCCCTGTAAAACGAGTGGAGCCCCGAGTGGGGGTGAGTTCTTGATCAGTAATCAGTAATCAGATGTTACCCATTCTTGTCAGTGGATTCTTCTGCTTTGAACGGATAGAAATATATGATCAAACACAGAATAATCAACCAGGCAGCATCCACTACCAAATGGGCAGCTCCGCTGACCGGTAGCCCCAGGGCTTGAGAAAGAAAAGCTGAAGGATAAAACAAGATGCCTGCTATCAGAAACCAGGGAGTGGTATAGGAGAGATACCAGGGATCTCCCGGCTCAGGCATTAATGTCATCGGCATAACCCTTCCGAGCGCTATGACGATCAAGAGCAGAAGGATGACCAGTCTTTTTTTCATTTGCTAAACCTCCTGGGTGATGGCAGGTCCAGTGATCAGTGATCAGTAAGAAGAAAGCAGTAAGCGGTAAGTAGTAAGCAGTAATCAGTAATCAGTAATCAGTAATGAGTAATCAGTGATCAGTGATCAATTTCGATTTCAGTGATGATATTGTACACACTGACCACTGATGACTGGTCTTCTGATCACTGACTCGNGTTCGAGGATCGCCTCGCCGATGCTCTTTCCCTCGGAGAGATCGCTGGCCACGTTATGGCCGACAAAGCCATCAGTATTGTTGCCCATCCCTCCGGCCGGACTGGTCGCACCCCAGGCTACCAGCACCGCGCTGGTCGGACTGTATAACACGGACGTTAAGAAATTGTCATCATGATCCAGGTCGCCAGTCGAACAGCCGCTGGTTCTGTAGAAAACTGTCTCAATTGGATTGCTTTCAACCCAATTGACATCGATGCTGCCGCTTACCTTCCAGCTCCCATGGGCGCTGACCGCCGTGAAGTCCGCTGTTCCTTCCGAAAGGGCGCGGTAGCCCTGCTCGACTGTCATGTCCGCAGGCGGGCTGTCAAAGTACAGCTGGGCGTCCGGAGAGCTGCTGAAAGGTGTCCAGGCATATTGGCCAGAAGTTTGCTGCTGTTCGATCCGGTCATGGTCTTCCTGGGTTGTGGCTGTTTGGAATTCATAAATTTGCAGAAAGGCATGCGGGATGGTGTATTCGCCCTGGCGGTAAGCATGATTCTTCTCGAAATAGCGGTTGATGGCCTGAATGGTTTGGTCAGTATTGCCCTTGTAGAGCGGCAGCACGCCAACCCAGATTTCCCAGTCCAGATCGCCTTCGTGGACGTCGAAGGAAAATTCGTGTCCGCCTGGAGAGATGTAATCTTCTGAAGCTCTGAAGATACCGTCCAGATCCGTATAATACTGGAAGGAGATCACTTCCTGCTCAGTGGGGGGAATGTCCGGGTTGGCATATTCAACCCTGAACCACTGATAGGCGTAGGGGAGGTCGCCGATCAGGTAGGCGCCGGCCAGGCATTTGTCCCTGGATTGATAGAGATCGGACAGGGCAGCACGCAGTTCAACAGGCGTGGCAAATTCATTGTTGATCTCAATCACCTCAAAACCATCCTGCCCAAGGTCGTCCTCGAATAGAGTCAAGCCTGGGAGGATGCCGTCCAGGATATTCGGATCAACGATCATGGCTACGGCAGCGCTTCCCGCTGGGCAGTTTTGATTTTCGGGAGTACCCTGCTGCGATGTGTCCTCCCCGGATTCTGGGGTTAGCGCAGCTGTTGGAGCTGCCATGCTGGCGGCAGTTTGTTCGGCCGCGGCTGATGCCGCAGGCTCAGCAGGTGGAGGTGCCGAAGCCTGGGGTACCGCGCCCGGTGCAAGGCCGCAGGCGGTTAGGGACAGCACAAGAATGAATCCAATGAAAATGGTTGCCTGTTTCACAGCATCACCCTCCTTTATAAAATGGATATTTCCCCCGAATTCCTGCGGGCTTACAGACCTACAGCGCCGCATTTGAAAGGTACGGTAAGTAGTAAATGGAAAGCAGTAAGCTGAAAACAGTAAGCGGTAAGTGGTAAGTAGTAAACAGTAATCAGTAATCAGTGATCAGTGATCAATTTCGATTTCAGTGATGATATTGTACACTCTGACCACTGATGACTGGTCTTCTGATCACTGACTCACTGAGCCGCAGCGGGGATATCCTGGGAATCAAGGCAGCAGATCGCTCTATTTCGGTTCCAGGGACATCACATAATCATAGCTTTCGTTGAGGTATTCTGCCAGACGGTCGAGGTCATCCAGCATCTCCTCCGGGATCAGCACATAGCCCTGCATCTCCGAGCCGTAGGAGGTGAACTTGCCGGATCCGAATTCCTCAAGGTATTTTTCCTGGACCGGCTTTGAGAACCGGAAGCCGATCTGGCCTGCTTTGTTGAGCTGAGAGAACATGTGGCCGTTGGCGGAGGTGTAGGGCACAGTCTTGCCCTTCCTCTCAAAGCGGGGGCATTTTTCGATCAGCTGATCGTAGATTGCCAATCTTTCTTCCCACATCTTTCCTCCTCTCAGCCCTTTTAACAAGCGTAATATTTCCGGTTCATTTTCCCGACCTACGAGTCAACTGCGAGGCAGGCAGTTGTTACAGTGATCTGTGATCAGTAAGCGGTAAGCGGTAAGCCGACTTAATTCTTCGACAGATATTATATTCCTCGAAAAGCCATTCAGCTCACAGCTTACAGCCTACAAGCTTGCCCGCGCCGTAGGCGCACAGGCGCACGGATGACGCCCATTGTCCCCTACAGAGCGGTTGTTATTATGATAGATCAAGATCAATCCTTTTCCTTGATCAGTTTGAGCTTGAATTCCCGCTGTTTGCCGTTTTTTAACACCGTGACTTTCCCATCGATATTCACCTTGGCGCTGTCCTCAATTTCCAGGTCGCCCCGGATTTCCACATTGGCGGTCTTCCCGAATTCCACCTGCGCTCCTTTCCGGATCACTACCGAGGGTTCGTCACTCAGCACCTGGAACAGGGAACCGCAGAAAGCGCAGCGAACTCGTTTCGCGCCGACTTGTTCGTAATCCGTGGAACCACACTGGGTGCATTCGTAGGCTATGATCTCCATGGTGTCTATTCTCCTGGGCATGATCTTCGCAGCCCATCCTGGGTAGGGTGCTGCCTGGTTTAGTATCCAGTGAACGGTAAATGGTAAACAGTAAGCGGTAAACGGTAAGTGGTAAGCCGACTTAATTCTTCAATAGATATTATATTCCTCGATAAGCTATTCAGTGTACAGCTTGCGGCTTACAGCCTTGAATAAACTCTTTTCAAGAACACATCCATCTGCTGGCAAATCCTTTCCAAAACACATTAGAATAGTATTTACATCTTAAGAAAGAATCCTGTCTTTCAACTTACGAATTCACCAGGGAGAGTTTTGTGAACACCAAGAAATTTACCATTCTGCACTCGAATGATATGCATGGCGATTTTCTGGCTGAAGTGGATCAAGGGGACGGCGATCTGATTGGCGGCCTGGCGTTATTGTCTGGTTATATCAACAAAGTTCGCAAAGAAGAAAAGAACGTCCTTTACGTCATCGCTGGAGATATGGTGCAAGGCTCCTTGATTGATTCAGAATATAAAGGAATCTCAACAATCGAGATCATGAATTATCTTTCACCAGATGTGGTGACCTTGGGGAATCATGAGCTGGACTATGGACTGCCCCATTTGCTGTTCTTAGAAAAAATGGCCAATTTCCCAATTGTGAATGCAAATTTGTACATCACAAATTACAACAAGCGGTTAATGCAGCCTTACAAAATTTTGAACGTGGATGGTTTTGACATCCTTTTCACAGGGATCATAACCAATCGAGTACTCGATTCCTTGAAAAGCGACAGTTTGATCAGCAGTTTTATTTCGATCAGCGAAGCAGCGGAAGAGGTCGGTAAGATCACCAATGCCTATAAAAATGATGACATCGACCTGACAATTTTACTGACCCATATTGGTTTTGACTCGGATCAGGAATTAGCGGCCATGTTAGACCCGGAATGGGGAGTTGACCTGATCATTGGTGGTCATTCCCATACCATTCTGGATAAACCGGCTGAAATTAACAATATTTTGATCACCCAGGCGGGCACGGGCACGGATTATATCGGGCGATATGATATCGTGGTTGATGATGACACCAACAGTATCGTTGAGTATGACTGGAAGCTGGTGGAAATCAATGATGATACTGCAAAGCCTGATTTACAGATGAAGGAATTCATTGATTCTTTCAAACAAGAGGTAGATAAGAAATACAACACGATCATCTGTAAATTGGCTGAAGAACATACCCACCCGGCCAGGACCCAGGAAACCTCCCTGGGAAATCTTCTCACAGATGCGATCCATTCCTGTACAGATGCGGATGTGACCTTCTTGGGGAGTGGTTCTGTGAGGGGAGAAAAAATGGGACCTTTGGTATCTTTGAGAAATTTCCTGGAGATCTTCCCGTACGACGACAGTATCAGCCGGTATACGATTACAGGAAGTCAATTAAAGCAAATTTTCTCCCATATCATGCATCCGGATAATCGCACAGATGAAGGAGAGTGCTTCCAGGTAAATAAAGCAGTATCCGCAGTTTATGATAACGCTGCCCAAACTCTAGAATCTTTGCGGATCGCTGAAAAACCAGTCATCGATGATGCCCCCTATACCGTTTGTATCCAGGGATACCATTTATCAAATTCTGAAGCGAATCTGGCGATTTCTAATGCGGAGCTGCTTGCCAGCGGTAAAAATAAAGTTGTTACCACCTCAGCCAAACAGGTCATTGAGGAGTATTTACGCAATCATCAAAATGCCAGCAGCCCGGTTAGCGGGAGATTGATCTACAAGAATTGAGAAATCTTCCTGCGTACTGATTCGTCAGATGTTTGCTGTTGGTCTGCTCCTGATTCCAGGATCCCTGAATACGGTTCAGCTTACAGCGAATGGCTTGTTCCCTGGGAATTGCCGGCTTGCCGCATCGCCGATGCCCCGATGCCGTATTTGGTTTTCAGGGCAGAATCAGGTGTTCCTTCCCCCCCTATTCAGCTGCCATTTGTTAGTTGAAAGTTCTTATTATTATGGGTTTTGTCATTTTTTGGCAGTCCTGGTCTGTGTTTTTCTGTAAACATATTTCAGGACATGACACAGGGGTGAGCTTCAGGAGGGCAAGGTCCTGCATGGGTGGAGGGCTCAGCGGGGCGCCCCGCAGATGGGGCAGGCACTCCGATGGACGCAGGTAATCGCCCCGCAGACCTGGCAGGTCCACCTCTCGCGCTCGTTCTCGACGAAAGCTTCAATTCCGGAGACTTGGATGAATCGTAAATTCTCGAGCATGCTCATGGCGTACTTGGTGCGGTACCTTTGATCCAGCGCCTGCAGCCTTTTGCAGGGATATTTGGGGCAGTCCTCCGGGCAGTACAAGGATCCGCTCTTCTTAAAGTATTCGCAGTTGGCTATCACGCAGCGCTGGCAGTTCCTGGACTTGTGGGTCTGCTCTCCCCGGCAGCCGGGGCAGGGGTTCTTGTCCCGGAGCAGGCGCCCCATGCACACGGCACAGTTCATACCGCAGGGGGCGATCAGCTCCTTTCGGATCGCGGATCTAGGGTCCAGGTCAGGATTCATTGCTTTTCCTTGGGTGGGGCCAGAGGCGCCCGGTACGGTAAAAGGTAAACAGTAAGCCGACTTTATTCTTCAATAGATATTATTTTCCACGAAAAGCCATTCAGCTCACAGCTTACGGCTGACAGCTTACATTCCTGACATGACTCAGGCGCACAGTCTTTTCACACCTGTCCAGCGCATGTCAGGCAGCCCTCCGT